>CAMDBY010000151.1 GCA_945889575.1 Bifidobacterium breve | reverse complement strand
CCTCGCCACCACGCAGTTAGTTTGGCCTACGTCGTTCCCGTAACAGGCGAGTGCCAACCAAGCCAGCAAGCTCTCGATCTCGCGTGGTTCACTCCGAAAGAAGCAGTGAGCGACAAAGTCATTCGCGAAATGACAAGCGGTCACGACCGACTTATTCGTTTAGCGCTTGCCTCAGTGGGTCAACTTCCCTGAACTAGATTTGGTGTGTGCCAGAGGGCGATACCAACTATCGAGCAGCCGCAGCGTTGCGTACGGCATTAGTAGGTAAAACCATCTCCCGATTTGATGCTGCACGTCTTGACGGCCCCGTGCCACAATTAGGTTCTGCAGTTGAAAGTGTTGTCAGTCATGGCAAACATGTTGAGATAGTTTTTGACGACGGCATCGTCCTTCACACACAAATGGGTTTCCGTGGCAAGTGGCATTTGTATCATCGTGGACAAAAGTGGCGTACGCGCAGACATTTAGCGCGCATCATTATTGAAACAGAAGAATGGATTGCTGTTGCGTTCCGCATCCCAACTGTTGAGACGTATCGTGAGTTTGATCAGACACGGCATCCGCGCGCAGGACGCCGCGGCCCAGACCTCACAAATCTTGAAGCAGATTTACACGAATGCGCAGCGCGTCTTTTTCACTATGACAAACCCAACTCAACAATTGCCGATGCAATGCTTGACTCTCGTGTGATGGGCGGAGTTGGCAACGTGTATCGGTGTGAAGTGTTGTGGGCATGTGGTGTACATCCGTGGGCAAAAGTGTCTGATGTACCGCAATCAACATGTCTTGATCTTGTGTTGACATCAGCTGCACAATTGCGCGCGAATCAGTATTCACCAGTGCGTATTACTGCTCCTGATGTGCCAGGTGGATTAGCTGTCTATGGTCGCAACGGTCAAAAGTGTGTGCGCTGTGGAGACGTGATTCGCCTAACAAAAATGGGTGAGATGGCACGATTGTTGTACTGGTGCCCAGGGTGCCAGGTGGGGTGCGAGCCGTACCCAGTACGAGATGATTCAGACCCGATTGCACGCACCATGGATTCTCACCCTGCTGGGGCACAGTTCATTAGCGATATTCTTCGCGGCCGCTCCGCTTCGTAGATTTAGGCGCGACCTAAAACCCGGTCGACAGCAATTTCAATAGATACTCGATCTTCTCGTTCCCCAGGTTGTCGATATCGAGCCGCATAACCCGCGACAGCAGCAGCAACACGCGTGGGGTCGTCGGTTCCAGTCACTGTTCCTTCAAGGCTGAGCCAACGCCCACCGTCAACTTGTGAAACAACTGCTCGTCCGCCGCGCAATGCATTTTTGTATTTCACAGATGATGGAAAGGTAATGATGCGCACAAGATGTAATTCGGGGTCATACGAAAACCCGACAGGAACAACATGTGGCGAACCATCCCGACGCAATGTTGTCAGCGATGCCAGATGATATTCGCGAAGAAACGCAAGCATCTCGTCGGTGATAAGTGGTGTAGGGCTCATAATTAGTTTGTATTCAGTGCATCAAGAATGTTGACTCGTGTTGCACGCCATGCTGGGTAGATAGCGGCAAACAATCCAACGATGAATGACATAATCATGATCACGATTGTGGGAACAATTGGCAATTTGAATGAAGTGAGGCCTTGGTAGCGTAAAGCAAACACAATGATCCATCCAAGGCCAATACCCAGAATGATTCCGAGCACTGCTCCAAGTAGCGACGTGATGACGCTTTCCCAACGCACAGTTGTACGCACTTGAGACTTGGTCATGCCCACCGCGCGCAACAGTCCAAGTTCGCGCTGTCGTTCAAACACGCTGAGAAGCAACGTAATGATGATTCCGACGAATGCAATAACTATGGAGAGCATCAACAAGCCATAGATGAGGCCTAGTAATTGATTCACTTGTCCCGATTGCTTGTTGATGTATTCCTGCTTAGTCAACAGTTCGCCTTGACCGTATTTCTTTACGGCCTTCTCGAGCGCGGCCTGGACTTCTCCATCGGGGATGCCATTTTTTGCAACGATGTATACGCCAATATCAAAATTGATTACTGATGATTTTGCGATCATCGCGCGATTGACAACAAAGTTGCCTGCCAGTTCATCAAATTCGTACAAGCCACGTACTGTGAGTTCTCTTTGTGTGGCATCTCCAAGGGTGATGGTGACTGCGCTTCCCATTGGGAGGTTTTTGCGCAATGAATACGACTCGGATAGGAAAATACTGTCGGTAGTCAAGTCTGAATACTTCGCATTGATGAGGCCAATGTCTAACACTCCATCAACAGTGGCAGGATCAATTGTCGTGAAGTACTGGCCCTTGTCCTTCAGTTTGACTGTAATGAATCCGATTCCAGATGCTTTGTCTACCTCTTGCAGATCATTGAGGTCGAGAGCTAAGGAGGGGCTGAGTCCGCCGGTGAACTGGTTGTTGGTAGTCACTGCGTAATCGCCTTTGAACTGCACAGTGAAGACGTCGTTGATCTGGCCCTTAATAGAAGCCGCAAGTGCAGTGACTGCGGTGACGAGCGCGACGCCAATAAGTACTGGGGACGCAGTACGTGATGTGCGTTTTGGGTTACGCGCAGAGTTCTGACGAGCCATGACACCCGTAATGCCACGAAAGCGTGCAGCAGGTCTTCCCAAGAACAAAGCGACTGGCCGGGAAATGATTGGTCCGAGAACAATTGTCCCGATGAATACAAGCAAGATGCCAAGTCCGAGATATGTGTTGCTGGCACCAGCAACAACGGCAACGATAATGGCAATGCCTAGTGCAATGGAAAGCAGGCCTGCGTACAGACGTTTGCGTCCAGGTTCGGCGATTTCTAATGCGGTTGCACGCATTGCTGCTAGCGGTGGAACTTTGCCGGCTCGTCGTGCAGGCAAAATTGCTGACAGCACTGTGACGATGAGTCCAATAATGATGGTTGACGTCACTGTGTTCTGCGACACGACAAGTCCGCTGCTTGGGATATCGATATTAATGGCTCGCAAGAGCGCACTAAGGCTGACGGATAACCCGATTCCGGCTACAAGACCAACAATTGAACCAACAAGGCCAACCACGATTGCTTCGATCAACATGGCGCGAGTGATTTGCTTGCGACTTGCACCAATGGCTCGTAGCAACGCATTTTCACGTTGACGTTGTGCTGCACTAATGGAAAAGACGTTGTAAATAACGAAGCAGCCGACACCAAGTGCAATGAAGCTAAACGTCTTCAGCAAGATGCCAAAGAAATCAAGTGCAGAACCAATTTGATCTTGTGTTTCTGCGGTGATTTGAGCGCCAGTGAGAGTTTCTGTTTTTGCAGTCGAAGGAAGCGCAGCCTGAATTGCCTCAGACAGTTTTGTGTCTGAGACAGATCCGTCGCCACTTACAAGGATTGCGTCTATGTAGCCAGGTTTTGTAAGAAACTCAGATGCAGTGACTGAATCGAACAATGCAAATGTGGCACCACCAGGCGAACGAACATCTCCGTATGAGGCAATACCGACAAGGGTGAACTCACGGCTTCCCGACTGAGCCACCACTTTCACGGCGTCGCCAAGGATGTACTTTCCCGCCTTCGCCGATGCTTCATCGATGGCTACTTCGGTGGGGCCAACTGGCCATCTTCCTTTTGCGGTACTCCATAAAGCGCCAGTAAATTCTTCACCAATGCTGCCGAATGTTGGTGGCCCCTGACCACCAGAACCAATTGGTTTTCCGTCTTTTCCGATGATGCGTGCGAATCCCTGGATATCGGGTGAAGCATCTCGCACGCCTGGAACTTTTTCAACGATTGCAACAAGGTCTGCTGTGATTCGTTGGCGCTCTTCTTGGCCGAAGTCGGCTTCAATAACTTGTGTTGACCGAACATAGGAATCAACGTTCTTAAACACGTCAGAAAACAAATTGTCGAACGTGCGGTTAAGGGTGTCGGAGAAAACCGATGTACCCGCCAAGAACGAAGTGCCCAAAATGACGGCTAGTGATGTGAGAATCAGTCGGGCTTTTCTACCCAAGATGCCCTTGAGTGCAATACGAAACACGGCTTAGTGTCCGATGTTCTTCATGAGGTCAAGAACGCGATCGGCTGTGGGCTCTGTCATTTCATTGACAATGTGGCCGTCGGCCAAAAAGATGATGCGGTCTGCGTATGCAGCAGCGACAGGGTCATGAGTAACCATGACAATTGTTTGTCC
>CAMDBY010000150.1 GCA_945889575.1 Bifidobacterium breve | reverse complement strand
CCAGATGATGGCTGAGAAAGAGGGCATGGCTCCCAGCGTAATGTTCAGGGCTTAGCCCAGGCGTTCGATGATGGTGGCGTTTGCCATGCCGCCACCTTCGCACATTGTTTGCAGACCATAGCGACCACCGGTGCGCTCAAGTTCATTCAACAATGTGGTCATGAGACGAGTACCGCTGGCACCGAGAGGGTGACCAAGAGCAATAGCGCCACCGTTGACATTCACCTTGTTCATGTCTGGGTGCAATTCCTTTTCCCACGCAAGAACAACAGATGCGAATGCTTCGTTGATTTCGGTGAGGTCCATATCTGCCATGGTGAGGCCAGCGCGTTGCAATGCCTTTTGTGTTGCAGGAATTGGAGCGGTCAGCATGAGTTGCGGGTTGTCGCCTGCAAGACCGAAGTTCACGAAACGAGCGCGCGGTGTAAGACCAAGTGCGCGGCACTTCTCCTCGCTCATGATCAACATTGCTGATGCGCCGTCTGTGATTTGGCTTGAGTTACCAGCAGTTACACGGCCGCCTTCTTCTTCACTGCGGAACGCTGGCTTCAGTGTCTGCAATTTCTCATACGGGGAATCACGGATGCCTTCGTCTGTTGTCATGAGGATTCCCTCAGAGTCGAGCACTGGCAAGATCTCGCGTTCGAAACGGCCTTCAGCTGTTGCGCGTGCTGCGTATGCCTGAGAACGTGCTGCGAAACGGTCCATGTCTTCACGGGTGATGCTCCACTTATCGGCAATCATTTCTGCGCTGATGCCCTGCGGAACCAAACCACCATCTGGTGCATAACGCGCACTGACCATTGGGCCAAACGGATATCCGTACTTGCCATCAGCAACTGCAGAACCCATAGGAACGCGGGTCATGACTTCCACGCCTGCTGCAATAACGATGTCGTATGCGCCAGCCATAACGCCTTGCGCTGCGAAGTGTGCAGCTTGTTGGCTTGAACCGCACTGGCGGTCAACAGTTGTACCAGGAATTGTCTCTGGCAAATCAGCAGCAAGAACTGCGTTACGTGCGATGTTGAGGCTCTGCTCGCCCACTTGCATGACGCATCCCATGATGACGTCGTCAATTTGTGTGGGGTCGATGCCGTTGCGTGCGACGAGTTCGCGCAATACAACACCAGCAAGATCAACGGGGTGCCAATCTTTGAGGCGGCCGTTTCGTTTTCCGAGGGGTGTTCGAAGTGTGTCAACGATGACTGCGTTTTGCATATTGCCCTTTCGGCGTCGGGAACGACACCCAAAGTCTTACCGTTACGCTCACCTTCACCAAAGTCAGAGAAAATGACCTATCTTCACTCGGCTTCGAGAACCTTGCTAAAGACTCTGTGTAGGGCAACAACATCTGTTTCTGTGAGCCAACTGGTGAATACTCGACGAACAATGCGGTAGTAGGTGGTACTGGCAGATTTCCAGACATCGTGACCAGTGGGCGTGAGCACAAGCACTATTGCGCGACCATCATCTGCAACCGATTTCTCGCGAGCCACGTATTGCTTGTCTTCAAGCTTGTCAATTTGGCGCGAAAGGCTGGAAGGATTCGTCATCACGCGCTCAGCCAAGTCATTGAATCGCAAGGACTTCTCATCGCTCATGGCTAAAGCATCAAGAATCTCGAACCATGGCAGTTGCAGGCCTTCGTCTTCTTCCAAAGCGCGAGACAGCATCTTGTTCATTGCTGCATGAGCCGTGAGGAATGACCGCCATGCATCAAGTCGGTCTGCGTCGGGCAATGCCATAACTACAACTTACTTATTTTGAGCAGCTACCACGGTTGCGAAGTGTTGCAGTGCGTCGTAGCGAGACGTGTAGGTAGACAACATTGCACGGCTTGGCATCACCAGCTTTGGCATGCTGACTCCGAGAACACCCGTTAAGCGATCATTCGTGCTGTACATGGCGCACCATCTGCCGTCAGCAACACTGCCGGCAACTACATCAACAGTGGATGTTGCGAAGGCACGACCAAGGAACTGGATGCGGGCGTCGAATTGATCGCTCCAGAAAAAAGGCACAGCGGAATACGGCTGCATTTGTTCACTGCGTAATGTTGCCAGAAGGTTTTGAGCAGCTATTGCGCCTTGTTCAGCGGCATTGGTCCAGTGCTCAACCCGCATCGTTGCTTCAATGTCTTTGAACATGCCGTTTGGCCAACGCAGAACATCACCAGCAACAAACACATTTGCTGGGCCGGCATTGAGGTTCGCGTCACACACGATGCCATCGTCAATGGTGAGACCACTCTCGCTGCACCACTGTGTGGCAGGTGCGACACCAATGCCTACGATCACAACATCAGCATCAATGATGTCGCCGTTTGTCAAAGTGACGCCGGTGACCTGTGTATCGCCGTTGATTGAAGCAACCTGTACTGCGCAACGAATGTCAACACCATTACGAGCATGTACTGCACCGATTGCTGCACCCATCTCTGGGCCGAGCGCACGAATAAGTGGAGCGTCTAAACCTTCCAACACCGTGACTTTTGCGCCGCGTTTAGTTGCCGTTGCTGCAGCTTCTAGACCAATGAACCCAGCGCCAATGACGGCCACACGAACGCCCTCAACAAGTTCGTCGCGCAAGGCGGAAGCGTCATCAAGTGTGCGCAACACGTGAACTCCAGCAATGTCTGGCTGGTTCGGTAACCGGCGTACGAGCCCGCCTGTTGCGATGATGAGACCGTCGTACGAAACCTGTGAGCCATCAGCCAACGTGACAACTGATGAATCGGTGTTCAGCGATGTTGCTGGTTGCCCAAGCATCCAATTGATGTTCAACGCGTACAAGTCATCGGCTTTGCGCAATGCGATGCGATCTGCATCCCAATCGCCTGCCAAAAAGTTCTTCGACAACGGCGGCCTGTCATATGGCATATGTGTCTCTGCGCCAATGATCGTAAGAGCTCCGGCAAATCCATTGTTGCGCAAGGTCTCTGCTGCTCGCACGCCAGCGAGTGACGCACCGATGATGACAATTGTTTCCACCCGAAGAGGATACGAACGATTCTCCTCAGAACGGCGAAGTCTGGATAGAGGTCGTATCGTAGGACTGTGTCTACTAGCCGTGAAACAGCAGATCTGATTCTTGCCGAGGCTAGAGCCATGATTGAAGAAGGCGGCGACAACGCGTTTCGCGTGACTGACCTAGCTGCGCGGTGCGACGTGGCAATTGGTCTGCTGTACCACTACTACAAAGATCGCGACGGCCTAATTGCTGCGGTTCGCGAATCACAATTTCTGGCTCGCATCGAATCTGACGTTGAGATGTTGTCAAACATAGTGAGTCACCAGGGTAACGCGGACGAGATTCTGAAAATTTTGGTCGACGATATGTCTGATCCACGCAACAAGATACGCAACGAATTCCGACTTGATCGTATGGATGCATTAGTCGCTGCTCGCCACAACCCAGACCTGATGCAACGGCTCACAAATGCCGAAGCGCGTCTTTCAGCCGAGATTGTTGCCGCAGTGCAACAAGCAAAACTAGATGGCCTCGTTGACCCTGCTGTTGACGACAAAGCGTTGGCCTTCATGTTGGAAGTGATTCCACTTGGCACTGCATTGTCGAACGTGTACGGCGACTACCTGCCAGAACCCGAAGCGTGGCGCACATTAGTGACGCGCATGTTGCTTTCGTTGCTGCCCCCCGCGTAACGCGGCTTAGCCGAATACAACGGTGCGATTGCCGAATGTCAACACGCGATGTTCCACATGGGCACGTACGGCCCGCGCAAGAACGACAGTTTCTAAGTCACGGCCTTGGCGTGTGAGTTCAGCAACATCATCACGGTGAGAAATGTGTGCAACATCTTGAGCAATGATTGGGCCTTCGTCTAACACATCACTGACATAATGCGCAGTGGCACCAATGACTTTTACGCCGCGGTCATGAGCTTGACGATACGGATTAGCGCCGATGAATGCCGGCAAGAACGAGTGATGGATGTTGATCATGCGCCCAGTCCACGGCGCGACAAGTGCTGGTGGCATTACCAACATGTATCGCGCAAGAATTACAAGGTCAAGGTTGAGTGATTGCAATAACTCACCAAGTTGTGTTTCTTGTTCTGCGCGTGCAGTTGCAGTGTCGGATACTGCGACATGATGAAATGGCAGCGAGAATGATGTTGCAAGTGATTGTGCGTCAGCATGATTAGAAATCACGGCCACAATATCGAGACCGA
>CAMDBY010000149.1 GCA_945889575.1 Bifidobacterium breve | reverse complement strand
TACACCTGGTGGATATCAATGCCCATGGTTTGGTATGCCTCAATGAGTGACTTTGGTACTGGCGCGGCACCACTAAGGAACCAACGCAGCGTGGAATAATCATGTACTGAAGGGTCAAAGACCATTCTGCACGCACTCAGCATGGCGGGCACAAGCAGTGCGTTATTGATTCGTTCTTCTTTCACCAAAGTCCAAATGGCATTCGGGTCAAAAGTGCGCATGAGAATGTGTGCCAATCCGCGATAGGCAGTCACTATTGCAGGGGTAAGAGCTCCCACATGAAATAGCGGCATCGGGTTCAGGGACCGATCACCGATACAGAAATCATTTGTTGCATTCAAGGTGATAAGCGCGGCCATTTGGGTGTTGTGTGTGTGCATAACACCTTTAGGAAGGCCAGTGGTGCCCGATGTGTACATGATGTAGAGCAAGTCGTCGTTCCATGCAGTGATCTCTGGCTCAGTGTGTGGCTGGGAAGTGACCACAGAATCAAACGACTGTGCAAACGAGGGCAAGGAATCGGAGTTACCAACGCGGATCCAATGTGTCACATCGGTGCGATCACCGCGAGAGTGAAGTTCAGTAACTGCGACGTCAAATTCGGATCCGGAAAGGAGAACAGTTGCACCGGCATCCTTCATGATAAATTCGAGTTCATCAGGTACAAGACGCCAGTTCAATGGCACAATAACGGCGCCTATTTTTGCGATAGCAAAAAATGATGTGACAAATTCATGACAGTTCATCATTAGCAAGGCAACGCGGTCGCCCTTTTGTACACCGAGTGAACTTAGGCCGTTAGCTACTTGATTAGTTCGATTGTTGAGCTCGTCATATGAGAAACGAACACCTTGCGCGACATCGAAGAGTGCTTCGTTGGTGGGGTTCAAGAGCGTTCGTTTGGTGAGAATGGAGCCGATGTTGTTAATCATGCTCAAATTATGGCACAGTTTTTTAATTGGTTAACAGCAGAGAAAACGAAAAGTAACGTTAATTCGCGGCTCAATTTCGCGAGTTGTCTTGGCTATTCGGTGATGCCAATTGGTCTGGCAGGCTCCTGACATAACAAGTAAAGATCCGTGGGGCAGTACCGCTGAGACCACCTCGTGCGTTCGTTTGTGGCGAAGGTCAAATCGTCGTTCGGCTCCCAGACTTACAGAGGCGATGACCGGATTGATTCCGTTTATTGGCTCGTCATCAGAGTGCCACCCCATAGCGTCGGCTCCTGATCGGTACAGATTGACGAGGGCCCCATTGAACAAATGGCCTGTGTGGGCTTCACAGGCCATTCGCACGGCCGTGAGAGGATCATTCCAGGGGTGGGGTGTCCTTGGTTGACCAGAGTAGGTATACGCCAGTTCCGCCTCAGCATGCCAGGCAGACAGGCGAGGCTCAAGCACTTGCTTTCCAAACATAGACAAGCTGTGTTGCTCCCAAGGTGTTTTTGCCAATAGGTCCTTGAAATGGTTGTCTGCTTCTGATGAAGAGAAAAAATCTGGAACAAGCACAGCTGACCCATCGCTGGCAAGTAGTTCGCCGCTGATAGGAAACAAGGGGTTACCGGGCATTGACGATTTCCAAAAGTAAGCAATTCTGCATCCGCCCACGGTAGTGCGGGTTCGGGGTGGCATCAGCCATGAAGCAGACTGTTGGCATGACTGAATCTTTGTCCCCATTAGGAAAACTTCGCCCCGCGGCGCCACGTATTGCACCGTTGGTTGATCTGACGGAAGAATTGCACGTAATCATGGGTGGGGGAATCAATTCGCCTGCCGGAACGCCACTCAATATTTTCGGAACTATTGCCCATCACCCGAAATTGCTGAAACGCTTCATGAATTTCGCTGGACTATTTCTTAACAAGGGGCTCTTGCCTGCCCGTGAACGCGAGATAGTTATTCTGCGTGTCGGTTGGAATTGCCAGTCCGTGTATGAATTTGGGCAACATACAGTTATCGGTCAACGTGTTGGCTTGACCATGGTTGAAATTGTGGAATTAACAAAGCAGTCAACCGAACATCAGTGGAGTGCACGCGATCGTGCTCTCATCGCAATGAGCGATGAATTATGTGCTGATAACTGCGTCAGTACGACGACATGGGAAGAACTACAGGCGTTCTGGAACGAGGCCGAACTTGTGGAACTTGTAATGGTCGCAGGTACGTATCGATTGGTTTCAGGTTTTCTCAACACCATGGGTGTTGAACTTGATGCTGACACTCCGGGCTGGCCGGAATAGTAATTACGACTCGTTGGGGTGGTGACAGGCCACAAAATGGCCAACAGCTACTTCGCGTAGTTGAGGTTCTTCAGCAGCACATTTCTCGGTTGCAGCAGGGCAGCGTGTGCGAAAACGACAGCCTGAAGGGGGATTCAGCGGAGACGGGGGTTCACCTTGAATAAGTTCAGATGATGTGGGTCGATCCGGGTCCGGAATTGGCACCGAAGCGAGGAGAGCCCTCGTGTAGTGGTGACGAGTGTGCTGGTACAACTCATCAGGTGGGGCCACTTCGCATACTTTGCCTAAATACATCACCATGACTCGGGTGCTCACAGCCTTCACGACTGCGAGGTCGTGAGAAATGAAGATCAACGTAAGGCCGTATCGGTCTTTCATGTCTTGAAGCAAGTTCAAAATTTGAGCCTGAACAGAAACGTCGAGTGCCGATACAGGCTCATCACAAATAATCATGGTGGGTTCTAGTGCAAGTGCACGAGCGATACTGATGCGCTGACACTGTCCTCCGGAAAACTCATACGAACGGCGGTCTCGTACTACTGCTGGGTCTAAATTGACCGCATTCAATAGCTCGTCAATCTTTGCATCAATTTCAACTTGGTTCCCACGTTTCCACACTTTGAGCGGTTCAGCGAGAACTTCGCTGACAGGTAAGCGGGGATCAAGTGAACTCACTGGGTCTTGAAAAATCATCTGCATCGCAGGGCGCATGTCGCGTAATTCTTTTTTGCCCAGTGTGGTCAATTCGGTTGATAAGAAATTAACTGAACCACTGTTTGGCTTTGGTAACTGCAGAATTGCCTTGCCTAAGGTTGACTTTCCACAACCCGACTCGCCAACTATTGCTAAGGTCTCGCCTCGAATAAGGTCAAAACTAATTCCTGAGACCGCTTTGACAATTTTGTCTTTGCTCAGTCGGAATTCAACAGTGAGATCTTCAACAGTGAGAACGCGATCCCCATCGGGACGCATGTGAGCTTTACCGCTGCCAGCCATTACTTTTCTCCTCCAATTGGAAACCAGCACCGATAATAATGATTATTGCCAGCATTGGTTAATGGTGGTTTCTCGGCGCGACACTTATCAGTTACATACGGACAACGATTAGCAAAAGGGCAACCAGGCTCATTTTTCGTCGGATCAGGCAATCGACCTTCGATGACGGGCAAGCGACTCCCAGTAGGTGTTTCGAGACGAGGTATCGACTTCAGCAATGCTTCGGTGTATGGCATCTTCATGTTTGAAAACAGTTGACGTGTCGGAGCATATTCAACAACATCGCCTGCGTACATGACTGCAATCTTGTCTGTGTGGCCGGCCACAACACCAAGGTCGTGAGTGACAAGAATCATTGCCATGTTTGATTCTTTACGCAATTCGGTAATGAGATCAAGTACCTGCGCTTGGACGGTGACGTCAAGAGCAGTGGTTGGTTCGTCTGCAAAGAGCAGTTCTGGCTCACACGAAACCGCAATAGCGATCATTATGCGTTGGCGCATACCGCCTGAGAGTTGGTAGGGAAACTTTCGTAACATTGATTCTGGGTCGGGGATACGAACCCGCTTCAACAGCTCGATTGCTTTTAGTTTCGCCGCTTTCTTGTCCATGCCTAGACGAACTGTCAAGCTTTCAGTGAGTTGAGCACCAATGCGACGCACTGGGTTCAGAGCGGTCATTGGATCCTGAAAGATCATGGCCATTCCTGTGCCCCAGAGCTCTCGCACTTCGTCCTTCGGTAGTTCTGAAATGACTTGACCGTTATACGTGATTGTCCCGGTTCGTGTTGCTGTGCCTGGTAGTAACCCCATTGTTGCTCGTGACAACACTGTTTTACCTGATCCAGATTCACCTACGACTCCGAGGCTCTCACCCTTTAGTAGTTCGATCGTGACGTCATTGACCGCGCGGAGATTGCCACGCGGTGTGGCGAAACTGACTGACATATTGTCAATTTTTAGT
>CAMDBY010000148.1 GCA_945889575.1 Bifidobacterium breve | reverse complement strand
CGTGACCCGATTGCCCGCTTCGAGTCATGCATGACCCAGGTGCCTCAAGCATCTGTCGACAAGTTCAACTCGGGCAACTTCTTGCGGGTGTTCCCGCACGCTCGCGTTACTGCAGACAAATAACCTTCGGCTCCGTATCAATGCGGACTGAGACATAGTGTTGAGCCATGAGCCAGACACAAACTGACGACATGGGGTTTGACCCTGATGAACTACGCCAGCGCTACCGCGATGAACGCGATAAACGAGTGCGGGTTGAAGCTAACGAGCAGTACACCGAAATAGCGGGCGAGTTTGCTCACTATCTTGAAGACCCGTACATCAAATTCGAAGAGCGTGCTCCAATTATCAAAGACGTTCAGGTTGCCATTGTTGGTGGTGGCTTCGGCGGCATGTTGGTTGCAGCACGACTGCATGAAGCAGGCGTTCATGACTTCACTGTGATTGAAAAGGGTGGCGACTTTGGTGGCACCTGGTACTGGAATAGGTATCCCGGCGCTGCATGCGACGTTGAGTCGTACATCTATTTGCCATTGTTAGAAGAGACCGGTTTCATTCCTGCATCGAAGTACACACCTGCACCAGAAATTTTGGCGCACTGTCATCGCATTGCTGAACACTTCAACTTGTATTCACGTTCGATGTTGCAAACTGAAGTCACTGATGTGCGCTGGGATGAATCTTCACGTCGCTGGACTATTCGCACCAACCGCGGTGACGAAATTCGTGCGCGTTACATCAGCATGGCTAATGGTCCTTTGCATCGGCCGAAACTTCCAGGCATCGAAGGTGTTGGCACCTTCGCGGGTCATTCGTTTCACACCAGTCGGTGGGATTACGAATACACCGGCGGAACCAGCAAGGGAAATCTCACTGGGCTAAAGGACAAAGTTGTCGGCATCATTGGTACTGGCGCAACGGCAGTGCAAGCTGTGCCACACCTTGGCGCGGGTGCAAAACAATTGTTTGTGTTCCAACGCACACCATCGTCCATTGACGTGCGTAATGACACGCCAACTGATCCGAATTGGGCTGAGTCATTAGAGCCAGGTTGGCAGCGTCGTCGTAATGAAAACTTTACGAATCTCACATCTGGAGTTTTTGATACTGAAGATCTAGTGAACGACGGTTGGACCGAAATTGTAGGCAACCTCATGTTGCGTGCACGCAAAGAAGGCGGCCTCGGAACTAGCCCGGAACAAATTGGCACCATTGTTGAAAACGCAGACTTTGAAAAAATGAATCAAGTGCGTAATCGTGTTGATGAAATTGTGGCTGACCCTGCAACAGCAGAAGCACTGAAGCCGTGGTATCGCCAATTCTGTAAGCGCCCATGTTTCCATGACGACTACTTGCCAACCTTCAACAGACCAAACGTGACATTGGTTGATACCGGTGGACTCGGAGTTGAGCGAATCACACCAAAGGGCGTTGTGGCTAACGGTGTTGAGTATGAACTTGATTGCCTAATTTATGCAACCGGGTTTGAAGTCGGAACTGATTATGCGCGCCGTTCTGGGTACGAAGTAACTGGCTCGGACAATCTCACAATTACCGACAAGTGGGCTGATGCCGTCTCTACTTTCCACGGTTTCTTCTCTCGCGGATTTCCAAATTGCTTTATTGTGTCCACAGCACAATCAGGATTCTCTGTGAACTTCCCTCACATGCTGAACGAACAAGCAATTCATATCGCTCACATCGTGAAGCACGCAACCAAAGATGGAATCACTCGTATTGAAGCAAGTGCTCAGGCTGAAAATGACTGGGTGGAAGACATCAAATCAAATTCCACAATGAACCTGAAGTTCCTCGAGGCTTGTACGCCTGGCTACTACAACAACGAAGGCAAGCCAGCTGAACGAGCTGCCCAGAACGGCAGTTATGGCAAGGGCCCCGTTGCCTTTGTTCGATTGCTTGAAACGTGGCGGGCGGCAGGCGATTTTGCTGGCCTGGAGATGTCCAAATAGGCCAATTCGGGGGCTCGGATACCGAGCCTGCGTACAGCCATTACTAAGGTGGGAATATGGATTTTGTTTACCCACCCCAAGCCGACACGTACCGCACAAAGGTGCGCGCCTTCCTTGACGCCAACCTTGCGAAAGATTGGAAGGGCATCGGCGCATTGAATCATAAAGATGCGGCAGTTTGGACCGAAAACTGGCGCGAGAAATTGTCAAAGAATGACCTACTCGCCATCACGTGGCCAAAGGAATACGGTGGTCAAGGCTTGTCTCATGTTGAATCATTAGTACTTGCTGAAGAATTCGCTAGGGCAGGGGTTCCAAGCGGAGGTCCAAACGATGGATTCGGAATTGGCATGTTGGGCAACACCATCCTTGCCGTTGGTACCGAAGAGCAAAAGAAAACTTTCTTGGCTCGTGTTTTATCTGGTGAAGATCGTTGGTGCCAGGGATACAGCGAGCCATCGGCCGGTTCTGACCTTGGAAACTTGGGATGTCGTGCAGTTCTTGACGGCGACGAGTGGGTTATCAATGGTCAGAAGATTTGGACATCAGCAGGTCACCTTGCAAACCACATTTTCGTTCTTGCTCGTACATCACCTGATGATGTGAAGCATCGCGGTATTACGTTCCTCCTTGTTGATATGCGTCAAAAAGGTGTGGAAGTACGACCCATCAAGATGATGTCAGGCGATTCTGAATTCAACGAAGTGTTCTTTACAGATGCTCGTTGTCCAAAAGAAAACGTTGTCGGTGAAATCAATGGCGGCTGGATGGTTGCAATGACACTTCTCGGTAACGAGCGTGGTGCTGGTGCAGTAGTCAGCGGAATTTCATTTCGTGGCGAGCTTGACAAACTAAACAATCTTGCGCGGGAAAAAGGTGTGACAACTAATCCTCATATTCGCCAACGCCTAGCGCAAGCGCATATCAAAGTAGAAATTATGCGCTTTCTTGGTTACCGAACCTTGACTGCCTTTATGAACGGCAGTCAGCCAGGACCAGAAGCGTCCATTGGTAAGTTGTGGTGGAGCGAGTACCACAAGGAAGTAACAGAACTAGCAGTTGACATCCTTGGCGCAGATGCTCTGGTTCCATTTGGACAGACACCTCACACTGCTTTCACTACTGATGCTCCTGGATCACCAAACGACAGCGCAAACTGGGCTGGTGTGTTCATGAATGCTCGTGCCGGAACTATTTACGCAGGTACCAGCCAGGTACAGCGCGGCATTGTTGGCGAACAAGTACTTGGTCTTCCGAAAGAGCCACGCTCTGACGGTGGTCCTTGGAAGAACATTCCCGGCCACGGCTGATTCATAAAATATCTCGTCGGTTGTAATCGGCGAGACTGCAAGCTTCAGTACTGAACCTGCGGACAGCCATTATTAGGGTAGGAACATGGACTTTGATTACCCTGCGCAAGCCGACACGTACCGCACAAAGGTGCGCTCCTTTCTCGATGCCAACCTTCCGAAAGATTGGAAGGGCATCGGTGCTCTGAATCATAAAGACGCAGCAGCGTGGACCGAAGACTGGCGTGAGAAGTTGTCAAAGAATGGTCTCCTTGCCCTCACATGGCCAAAGGAATACGGAGGCCAAGGCTTGTCACATGTTGAATCGTTAGTACTTGCTGAAGAATTCGCTCTCTCAGGTGTTCCTGGTGGCGGACCAAGCGATATTTTTGGAATTGGCATGTTGGGTAACACCATGATCGCCGTTGGTACTGAAGAGCAGAAGAAGCATTTCCTTCCTCGTGTACTTTCTGGTGAAGACCGTTGGTGCCAGGGATACAGCGAACCTTCGGCCGGTAGTGACCTTGGAAACTTGGGATGTCGTGCAGTTCTTGACGGCGATGAGTGGGTCATCAATGGTCAGAAGATCTGGACAACATTTGGTCATGTTGCAAATTATATTTTCCTTCTTGTTCGTACATCACCAGATGATGTTAAGCATCGCGGGATTACGTTCCTTCTTGTTGACATGCGTCAAAAGGGGGTTGAAGTTCGACCCATCAAGATGATGTCAGGTGATTCTGAATTCAACGAAGTGTTTTTTACAGATGCTCGTTGTCCGAAAGAGAACGTTGTCGGTGAAGTTAATGGTGGCTGGATGATCGCAATGACTCTTCTTGGTAACGAGCGTGGTGCTGGCGCAGTTGTAAATGGTATTTCATTTCGCGGCGAACTAGACAAGCTCACTCGTTTTGCAACAGATAGGGGACTCACAAAGAATCCACATATTCGCCAACGTCTCGCGCAGGCACATATCAAAGTAGAGATCATGCGTTTCCTCGGAT
>CAMDBY010000147.1 GCA_945889575.1 Bifidobacterium breve | reverse complement strand
ACAATCTGTGGATAAGCACGGGAAAACTACATCGGTGTAACCGTAATTT
The DNA here is from genome assembly GCA_945889575.1 of Bifidobacterium breve. Classification (GTDB taxonomy): domain Bacteria; phylum Actinomycetota; class Acidimicrobiia; order Acidimicrobiales; family Ilumatobacteraceae; genus UBA2093. The sequence goes on along the minus strand of CAMDBY010000147.1, from coordinate 4,234 downwards.
GGCGTTACCGCATAGGGGGTACCGCCGAGTACTAGTGGTATTTCGTGGCTGTGTACAAACCACCAAGTAGCGACGCAAGACCCGCTGCCAGGTACCAGTTGCTACGTCCACCGGGCACGAAACCCAAGTAATAGAACAAAATCACAAGCGCACCAAGACCCAGCAGAACGAACATCAACACGGGCACCCAGGGCGCACTGTGCTTTTCATACACCGGAACAGGTGGGGTGTATCGGCTGCTTGCGTTGACCGAAGGGTCGTGATGACCGGAATGATGCTCGGGCTTGTTTCCGCCTTTCGGGGTTACGCGTCCGCCTTTTTTCTTCTTAGTTGCCACGTCGCAAGTGTAGAACGCCAGCGCCCACAGTCACGCACGGACAATTCGTTTCACAAAAGGGCCATTCACACGGCAGGCTTAAGGCATGGCACGAATCCTGGTGATCGACAGTTACGACAGCTTCGTGTACAACATCGTCCAATATCTGGGCGAACTTGGTGCCGAGCCAATCGTCGTGCGCAACGACCAGATCTCTGTTGCTGATGCCATTGCTCTTGAACCAGACGGCGTGTTGTTGTCGCCTGGCCCTGGTCGTCCTGAAGACGCCGGAATTATCTGTGATGCCATTTCTGCATTCGCAGGTTCTGTGCCCGTGTTCGGCGTGTGTTTAGGTCATCAAGCAATTGGTCATGTGTATGGCGGCAATGTTGTGCGCGCACCAGAACTGATGCACGGTAAAACTTCACACATCACACACAACAACACCGGCGTGTTTGAAGGTGTGCCTTCACCACTTGAAGCAACGCGGTATCACTCACTCGTTATCGACGCAGCAACAATGCCAGAGCATTTGTTAGTCACTGCACAAACATCAGACGGAATTGTGATGGGCGTTCGCCATCGCGATTTCGATGTTGAAGGCGTGCAGTTTCACCCCGAAAGCATTTTGACTGCATCAGGCCACGACCTCTTGCGCAACTTCCTTCGCCGCTGCGCCTAAGCCATTTTTATTGCGAACCGACTGATCCACTGACGTAATTCGTCTTCTGACATTTCGCCCGCAGCAACGCCAACAACAGTTCGCACTGCTTCTTCCTTCGCAACGAATAGTTCGTAACCGTTGAGATCACAGAACGTCACTAGACAAATCCACGCCAAGCGCTTGTTTCCATCGGGAAGGGGATGATTGCGTGCAATGCGCGTACATAAGACCGCAGCTTTCATAAAGAAGTCGGAATAGAAATCATCATCACCGAATCCGGCTTGCGGTGCATGAAGCGCTGAATCTAAAAGTTCAGTACGAGATGCACTCTCAAGAACGACGGCATCTATTCCAGTGACCATCTGGCCGAGCACGAATGCTTCGGCAAGACTGAGGTATCTCACTTAGCTAGTTCGTCAAGAATTTCTTTGTCACGTTCGACGAGTTCTTTTGCGCGTGACATAAAACTGGTGTCCGAACGGACACGATCGATTTCGATTACTAATGAATCGATAATGAGTTGGTTCACGCTGGTCCCACGGGTACGGGCTATTACTTCAGCCTTGTCCGCAAGATCATCGGGAAGCCGAACTGTGGTTTGCTTTGCCATGACATCATGATATCACGACATCATGAAAGCGCAACCTCAATAAGGGGTGGGGTCAGCCGGCGGGGGCGACTGTGGTGACCGGTGTATCGCGGCCAATCGTCAGCACCACGGCTGAACCGGGGTTCACCATGCTGGCAGCGGCTGTGTCTTGAGCAATCACTTTGCCAACGTTCGTATTGCCGGCAGCAAGATCCACATATTCAATAGTGACAGCGAGACCAAGTTTGTTCAGCGCATCACGTGCGGCGGCTTCGGACTGGCCCTTCACGTTCGGCATCGCAACTGGTGCTGGTCCGCTTGAAACGAAAATTGTTATCGGTGATGCAGCATCAACCAAAGTGCCTTGCACAGGATCAGTACGAATAACGATGCCCTTTGCAACAGTGGCACTTGGCTCTGGTGTCACAGTGACAACAAACTTGTATGGCTCTGCAACAAGGAATGTTTGTGCTGATTCTGTTGTCTGACCAATAACAACATTCGGCACTGCCAACTGACCAGTTCCACCAGACACATTCACAGTGACTGTTTGACCCTTTGCAAGCTTTGTCATACCGCCAGGTGTTTGAACAGCAACTTGACCAATCGCGTATGTCTTGTCGATTACGTCGGGGCCCTTAACAAATACAAAGCCGGCACCTTCAACGGCAGCTTGTGCAGCTTCAGCAGTAAGACCTAGAAGCGCCGGCACATCTGCTTGCGCAACGGGGAATACCAGTGTGATTGCTTCACCAGTCTTTGCAAGATCGCCCGATGCAGGAACTTGGCCAGACACAATGTTCGTCGCATCACACACTGTTTCCGGTGGGTTGAAGGCAACGATGAACTTTGCTTCTTCCAACTTCAACTTCGCAACATCGCAGGTAACGCCTTTAACGTTCGGCACTGCAACACCAGATGAACCGCTAAGTGTTGAAATAAGAAAAATGATTCCGCCAAGAATCACAATGCCTGCTACCGCTGCTCCCACTACATAGCTACGTTTGCTTGGGCGATCATCGTCGTAATCAGGCAATGTTTCAACTGGTGCCATGGTTGCTGGCATCACTGTGGTGCGTGGCAAGATTTGCGTTGATGCAGAGTCGCCTTGAACTGGTGCCATGATTGTTGTCGCTTGGTCAAGGGTTGCAGAACCAAGTGGTGCTTTTCCTGAACGAATGCGTGCTTCGTCAACAGCAAGTGTTGGTTCGCCATTCATGAATCGGCGTAAGTCATCACGCAATTGTTCTGCGTTGTTGTAACGCATGTCAGCATTCTTCGTCAGACACTTCGCAATGATTGCTTCAAGCGCCAATGGCACATCTGCTACTAAGTCGCGCAAACGCGGCGCAGCTTCATTCACTTGCTTATATGCAGTAGCAAGTGCAGAATCGCCAGCAAATGGTGGCTTTCCTGCAACAAGCTCATACAGAACAACGCCGAGCGAATACAGGTCTGAACGAAGATCTAAGCCTTCGCCCTTTGCTTGCTCTGGTGAGAAATATGTTGCGGTGCCCATCACAGCGCCGTCTTGTGTCAGGCCACCTTCGTGCCCAGCATCAAGTGCGCGTGCAATACCGAAGTCCACCACTTTGATTGCGCCATCTTCACCCAACAAAATGTTCGCGGGCTTAATGTCGCGGTGCACCACATTGTTTCGGTGCGCATATGCCAATGCGTTAGCAATAGCTGCACCAACGCCAGCTGCAGAAACAGATGTCATGCGGCCTTGACGGCGCAACGCATCAGACAACGTACGGCCCTTCACGAATTCCATCGCCATGAAATAGGTGTTGCCGGTTTGGCCCCAGTCGTAGACGCCCACGATGTTCGGATGGTTCAGGCCAGCAACGCTCTGGGCCTCACGGCGAAAGCGCTCCACAAAGTTCGGGTCAACAGCATGTTCCGGGAACAGCACCTTCACGGCCACATCGCGGTCGAGCAACAGGTCGCGAGCCAGGAACACATCGGCCATTCCGCCGCGACCGATACGCCGAGAAATCTCATAGCGCTCGTTAATGACTTGGGGATTCTGGTTCGACATACGGCTCTTAGAGGTTACCCGTGCTGCCTATGGGGCTGCGGGCAGAGCCAATGCTGCATTCAGCACATCGCGGGCAACGGGACCAGCCAAACGCCCACCAGTACTGGCGCTCACGGCATCATTCACGCCCTTGATAAATACTGAGATAACGAACCGCGGTGCCTCGGCTGGGGCAAAAGCGGTGATCCACGCATGAGAACGCTGTTTTTCGCCGTCGGCATTCAACTGCGCTGTTCCGGTCTTTGCCGCAACAGAAACACCACCGTTCAATTGCAGGCAACATGCAGCGGTACCCGATTGCGCAACACCAACCATCAGTTGCGTCATAGTCGCAGCAGTGGCGGGGGACATCGGGGTCTTCCATGCTTCTGGTGCAGTGGTGCTCATCACGGTGCCATTACGAGTGCGGGTCGAATCAATCACATGCGGCTTCATCATCACGCCGCCGTTTGCCACAGACCCTGCAATCATCGCCATATGTAATGGAGTGATCTGCACTTGGCCTTGGCCGAATCCGTGAATTGCTAACAGCGCCAGTGAATCGGCGAAGTCTGCTGCAATGCCGCCAAAGGTGCTTGCAGCTGCACCCGGCAAATCAAACGGAATGCGTTCATCGAATCC
>CAMDBY010000146.1 GCA_945889575.1 Bifidobacterium breve | reverse complement strand
GTTCATATCTGCAAGGTCTGCAATGCGATGTATAGGTGCAATGCGAATTGATACTGGGTACACGGCTGCGTATTCGCTAAACACGCGCCACCCATCAACTTCAAGAATCACGTGTTCGCCAGATGCCACAACAGGTTCCCACCCGGCTGCAATCATGCGTGCGGGTCGTGGCGGAACATGATCAAACGCGTAGATCTGTCCGTGAGGGTGCGAGATTGTTGCACCAATTTCTGCACCACGGTTCTCAAACACAATCACATATTCACCGTTTGGCATTTCACGCAGAGCTTGTGTGCGCTGCGCCCACAGGTTCACCACAGACAATGCTTCGTCAGCGGTCAGCGTGCCAAACGTTGCTTCGTGATCAGGGGAGTACAGCACTACTTCGCAGTAGCCCTCTTCCAGCGCTGGCCAACGGTTCGGAAACGAACGAACTGAATACGGCTCGGGCGCTTCAAGCCCACCAACGCAAAAGGGGCAACCGGCTATGGGCAGGTTTGGTCTGTTCTGGCGGTCGGCCACAACATGCACCACAGTGCCTAGGTATGTATCGGTGCGAATGTCACGAGCCATCGCACCCATTCTGTCAGTTTGTTACTGAATCAGACTGCGCATTCCGAATCGCCGACTTCGCCTGAGAATGGCCCAGTCTCGTCATAGTCAACAAAGAACTCAGGTGATGCGTCTGGCATTGGAATCTCATCAAGATCACGCAAGCCGTCAGCTACTGCAACGGCACCACCAGAACGGGCAAGCCAGCCCTGGAAGGTTTCAGCAGCTGAGCGTTCGGCAGCAAAGCGACGCACTACGCGAGCAACAGCCTCTGGTGCTGCCTTTGCAGGTACACGCAATGCCTTTTCACCGAAGTGAATCTGCTCTTCACCCACATAGCCGCCGAGAAGCATCTGATAACCAGGCAATGACTTGCCGTGTGCACGACGCTCGACTCCAAAGAAACCAATATCGCTTGCATGGTGCTGACCGCAACTATTGGTGCAACCAGAAATGTTGATGCGAACTCCACCGATTTCAGCGAGTCCTTCTTCTTCCAGTTTGTCACCAATTGATTTTGCAAGTCCACGTGATTGTGTAACGGCAATGTTGCATGTGTCTGCACCAGGGCACGCAACAACGTCGCGCGCAAGCTCGGCGCCTGGACGTGCCATACCAATTGCATCGAGCATGTCGTACAGCTCGCGCATTTGGCTTGTTTGCAAGCTGCGGAACACCACGTTCTGACGGTTCGACAAACGAACATCAGACTTGAAGTGGCGTTGAATGGTCGCAAGCGCACGGAACTGGTCAGCGGTGATGTCGCCAAGTGGCGCGTATGCAATTGCCGACACTGTGCCATTAGCTGCACCGCGAATCACACTTGCATTTTCCCAGCGACGGAACGGATCTGACGATGTGAAGTTGATGATGGTGCTCTGGCCTACTTGTGACACTTCGCCTTCTGTAATACGGCCTGCTGGCGCATCACCGGCTGTACGTACTTCAGCTGGAATTCCACCTGGCCATGACGACGATGCAGGAAGAGTGTGGCGAATCTTGATAACGCGACGACGTACTTCTTCAATTCCCAACTGATCAACAACCCACTTCATACGGGCGCGTAACTTATTGTCGCGGTTACCTGTTTGGTCGAACACGCGCAATGCAGCCTCAACTGTTGGCAACAGGTCTTCGCGTGATGTGAAGTCCTCAAGCGCAAGTGCTGGGTGTGGGTTTGCACCGAGACCGCCAGCAATATAGACCCGAAAGCCAGATTCGATGGAACCATCTTCGAGTGTGCGAGTTGCAGCAACAACGCCAACGTCGTTGAACATTGCCTGACCACAGTCAGTTGAGCAACCAGAGAAGTTCACCTTGAATTTGCGAGGCAAACGCTGACCCAGCGGGTTGCGCACAAAGTGGCGATACACCGCTTCAGCCCATGGCGTGACATCAAGCTTCTCGTATGGGCAAGCGCCAGCTAAGTGGCATGCCATTACGTTGCGCACTGTGTCGCCACATGCTTCACGTGACGTGAGTTGTACATCTGCAAGACGGCGCAATAAGTCTGGAATGCGACGAAGGTCTACGAAGTGGAACTGAATGTTCTGACGAGTGGTGATGTGTCCCCATCCGCGTGAGAACTCAGATGACAAGTCGGCCATTACGTCGAACTGTTCCGGCGTAATCGAACCTGCTGGCAATTTCACGCGCACCATTTGGGCTGTGCCGCCTTGGCGCTGTCCGTAGATGCCGTTGTTCAATCGCATCACACGAAAGACGTCATCGGAGATTTCACCCTTCAGGAACTGATCAATTGCGATCTCGAAGCGTTCAATGTCGCGCAGTTGTTCTGCGTCAAGATCGCGTGGGATAGGGGCTTCTGCAATGGTCATGGCTATTCCTTTTCGCCCACCTCGCGGAGGGCATCTGCTAGTGCTTTTCGTAATCTGCGTGCGTTGTCTGGTGCAAGGTGTGCAACCAAACCTTCACCGTTTGCACCAAGTGGTTCAACGGTCAACACCACACGAGGTGTTTCATCGTCATAGTCGTCGCTCACGGCAACGGTCCACATGATGGGTGTCGTGTCCTCTAGACCATCGGGAAGATCTGTGGCGTCAATCTGAACAACATCAATAGAGCGACGCATGTCATGCACCCACTACTAAATGGTCGGTCATGGAGTTGTCTAAGAATTCGTATGCGGCAACTGCGCCAATAACTATGGTGCTCGGGGCCTTCAATGCAGCAGTTCCCAGTTCGCCCAAAGTGGTGCGTACAACTACTTGTTCAGCGCGCGTTCCCCAACGAATCGCAGCAACAGGGGTGGTGGCAACTAATCCACCGGCCATAAGGCGTTCAGCAATCAGTGCGCGTTCTGACACGCCCATCAGTACAACGATTGTTCCGCCAACTTGAGCAAGTGCTTCCCATGCGATGTTTGCAGATCCGCCGTTTTCGCGGTGACCAGTAACAACAGTGAAAGCTGGCGACACATTGCGGTGTGTAACCGGAATACCAGCAGCCGCAGGCACACCAATGGCAGAAGTAATGCCAGGCACCACGGTGAACGGAATACGTGCTTCCAGTAGGGCCTGCGCTTCTTCGCCACCACGTCCGAAAACGAAGGGATCGCCACCCTTTAACCGCACAACGTTCTTTCCTTGCGCACCAAGATGTACCAACAACGCATTGATCAACTCTTGTGGTGTTGGATTACCGGGCTTCTTGCCCACATCAATGAATTCGGTGCCGGGTTTAGCTAATTCAAGAATCGTTTCATTCGACAGATAGTCATGCACGATCACATCTGCTTCACCAATCAGCCGAACAGCCTTCACTGTGAGAAGTTCTGGGTCTCCTGGGCCTGCACCAACAAGATGAACTGTCATTGCGCTGTTTCCACTTCGCGAACTACTGGGCATGCCATACCAAGGTCTGCCATTACGCCCGCAATGATTGGTTGCCACTGCACATTTTCGGTTGATTCACCTTCGGCATGAATACGTGCTCTCTCAATAGCAAGACGTGACACCACTTCTTCAAACTCAGGGACAATCGAGAGTTCAAGGTGGGAACGCAACCATGAAGCAAGAGCGGGGCTTGCGCCACCAGTAGAAACAGTGACCATCAGATCACCGCGACGCAACGCTGCGGGCAAAGTAAACGCACAACGGTCTGGGTCGTCGGCTGAGTTGATCCAAATACCTTTGGCTTCGCACTCATCAAAAATTTGCTGGTTAACCGGCATGTTGCCAGTAGCGGTAATCACCAAACGGAACGCATCGATATCGCCGCTCTCATACACACGCTGCACCAATGTCACGGGAAGGGAATGGAACTCATCAACGAACATGGGCGACAGCACAGTTACTTCAGCGTCAGCAATCAGAAGTTGTTCTACTTTGCGCAATGCAATGCGACCGCCGCCGACCACCAAGACGGGTCGGCCGTGAAGGTTGAGGTTCACCGGAAACTGCATGAGGGCAGGCTATCTAATACCCGACTAAACCAGTCATAATTAGAAGGTATGGCCCCCGAGGGTGGCTTATCCTTGTGGTGTAAGGGTTGCAGCATCGGCCCAATAAGCATGGGTGCCACTGCATATGCGCTCTGGCAGTTGAATTCGGGCCACCGGCCCGTCGCTAAGCCGCAGGGCGTCAAAGATCTCACAGTGGCTCACATCGTTCACTACATCCATGGTGAAAGTGATGAGGTAGCCGTCGTCTTCGCTGCGTGAATTCGGACGAGGGGCAAATACTGATTCGCTTGCGTACACGCCAGATGGCAGACGGAAGGTTTCCTCTTC
>CAMDBY010000145.1 GCA_945889575.1 Bifidobacterium breve | reverse complement strand
TCCACAGGCATTTACAGGCAAGGTAGAGGATCTCTATGAGCGACTTTTCCGACAGGCCTGAACGGTCCTCTGCACCACGCACTACGCGTACGGATAGCCGCGTACCACCGCACAACTTAGATGCAGAAGCATCGTTACTCGGAGCCATGTTGCTCAATGAAGAACCAATTGGTTTAGCAATTGAACAACAGCTTGTACCGGAAGATTTTTACAAGCCTGCACACGGTCATGTGTATGCAGCAATCAAGGCGTTGTCACAAGCAGCTGACGCTGTTGACGTAGTTACCGTTGCAGATGAATTGCGTCGCCATAACCTCATCGACGAATTGGGTGGACTGAACTTCCTTCTGGAACTACAGAACGCAACACCATCTATCAGTAGCGCCGGCCGTTACATCCGCATTGTGCGCGACACTTCAATTCTTCGTCGTCTCATTCGCGGCGCAAGCGATATTGCAGACATTGGGTATTCAGCACCTTCGGATATCAAAATTGCAATCGACAAAGCCGAGCAAATTGTGTTCGACATTGGCGATGAGCAAATGACTGACACGCTGAAGAAGCTTCATGAACTCACCGGAACTGTTGCCCAAATTTTGGAAGATCGCTTCGATGCAAAGAACGACGTCACGGGTGTTCGTACTGGCTATTCAAAACTCGACAAACTTCTTTCTGGTTTACAACCAGGAACTCTGAACATTGTTGGTGCTCGCCCTGCTATGGGTAAGAGCGCATTTGCATTGGGCATGGCAGTTAGTGCCGCGCGTACTACCAACCGGCCCGTGTTGTTCTTCTCACTGGAAATGTCAGCGACTGAGTTAACGCAGCGAATTTTGTCAGCAGAAGCACAGGTTGATTCTGACCGTATGCGTACTGGCCGTTTGCAAGATGCCGACTGGACCAAGATCACGAACGCAATCAACCGTCTTGAAGTTCCTCTTTATATTGACGACACATCGCAAATCACCGTGATGCAGATTCGTCAGAAGTTGCGCCGTGTTGCTGTGTCAGATGCAGCGCCAGCACTCGTTGTTATTGACTACCTACAGCTCATGGGTGGCGGCAATAACGAGAACCGTCAATTGGAAGTCAGTGAAATCAGTCGTGGTCTTAAATTGCTCGCACGTGAATTCGCAATTCCTGTTGTTGCACTCAGCCAGTTGAGCCGAACAATTGAAACGCGTGCAGATCGCCGACCAGTTCTTGCTGACTTGCGTGAATCAGGAGCACTCGAGCAGGACGCTGACGTTGTTATGTTCCTGTATCGCGAAGAAGCAGCCAACGCTGAAGCGCGCAACAACGACAAAGGCTTTGCTGATGTCATCGTGCAAAAGCATCGTTCAGGCCCTACCGGCGACGTGCGCTTGTTGTTCAACAAGGCATACACCCAGTTCGTTGACGAACCAGAATAGTTAGTGCGCAACCGCCACATTTGTTGGCTGGTGAATCGTGACTTTTGCATCTTTATCCATTGGCGGGTGCTTGTGACCTAACAATGTGTGTGCTTCGATTTTTTCTTCGTCAGTAAATTCGCGAACGTCGAAACAAAATTCAACAGTGTTTCCATCTGGGTCGCTTGTGTAAATACTGATGCAGAACTCATGATCAACTTCAGCCACCATGTGTCCGTGGTCAGTCCAGTTCTTACGACGCTCATCAAGAAATCCACGTGATGGTGCAAAGTACGCAAAGTGATTCACCCAACCAGGAAGGCCGGCTGTCTTGTTGATATTGGTGGGGTAGCCGTCAGCCCATTGCGCATCATTGAGATCCCAAAACGCGATCATGCCCGTTGAACCGGTGTCATAAAAGACGTGACGTGCCCAACCCTCTGGCGAACCTGGCACTGGGCCAATGACTGTCTTCACTAGTGAAAAGCCCATCACCTCTGTATAGAAGTGGTGTGTTGCTTGTAAGTCTTTAGTTGCGAGTGCGACATGATGAAAGCCCATGACCAGAGTCTGCCACGCCTAATCTGTAGTGATGTTCCTCGGAGAAAACTTGCTTGCGTATCTCGTGATGGCGCTTGGGTTTGCGCTTTCTGCTGGCAACATCATGGCCCTCATAAAACCACCACCGCGGGCACATGCCGAAGGCGACTTGGCTGAAGCGCCTAAAGCCCGCAGTTATTTGATGATTGCCGTCGGCGCCATTGCTGGCCTCTGGGCCTTGGCCAGTCTGATTCGCTGAAAGACGCCACGAGTACTGTTTCGCTCATGGCATTCGGACAACCAGCTGGCCCACCAGCAACAGCAAAACAGACGCGTGAACTACTCGAACTCTTGAACGAAGCTGGTCATACAGATTTTCGTGATGCACGCGGCCCCATGGGTTTCAACCAACGCCAAGCAGGTGGACGGTTCACACGTGACGAAGCCGATGCCTTCATTGCCCAACTTCAAGAATGGGCCGAGATCGCCGAATCTGCAGATGCTGCACCTACCCCCGTTGCCCCAACTCCTCAGGCAATCAAACCCAAAGTCACCGCTGCTGAACGTTCACTCAAATCAGTCCCTGCCGAGGTTCTTGCTGCTGAATTACAGCGCCGGGGCTGGGTTGTGATGGAACCGTAACCAGGTGGCTGCGCATCGCTATCTAGAAAACGAATCGATTACTCGCAGAATGCGTTCTCAATTCATCGGGGCGTGAAGTGCCGCATTGGGTAGGGTTTGATTCGTGATTCTGTCTGACCGTGACCTTCGAACCGAACTGGCCGCCGGCCGCATCATCATCGAGCCATTCGATGAGTCGTGCGTGCAGCCAAGCAGCATCGATATCAAGGTGCACCATCTGTTTCGTGTGTTCCGCAACCACACTGCTGGGATCATCGACGTGAAGAAGGACATGACGGATCTCACCGAACTGGTGGACATTCCCCTTGATGGCGTCTTCATTTTGCACCCTGGCGAATTTGTCCTTGGGTCCACTCTTGAGCGGGTGGCAGTACCGAACGATTTGGTGGCACGAGTTGAGGGCAAGAGCTCTCTTGGTCGCCTTGGCCTTCTTATCCACTCGACCGCCGGCTTTATCGATGCTGGCTTTGATGGTCACGTCACATTGGAATTGGCAAACGTGGCCAACCTTCCCATCACGTTGTACCCAGGCATGAAGATTGGCCAAATCAGTTTCATGAAGATGACATCGCCCGCCGAGAACCCGTACGGATCTGGCGCAAAGGGTTCGAAGTACCAGGGACAACGCGGCCCAACCCCGTCTCGCTATTTCGAGAATTTTCAGTAATGATCCCCAAAGACATCAAGCAGTCAGAGAAGCTTGAACACGTTCTCTACGACATTCGTGGACCAGTGCTGGAAGAAGCAAAGCGTCTCGAAGAACAAGGCCACCGCATTACCAAACTAAATATTGGTAACCCTGCGCCATTTGGTTTTGAAGCACCGCCAGAAATTCTGGTTGACGTTATTCGTAACTTGCAGGAATCACAGGGCTATTCAGATTCACAAGGTATTCGTTCTGCACGTACTGCAGTTGTGCAGCATTACCAAACAAAAGGCATCGATATCACAGACCCTGATGACGTGTGGCTGGGTAATGGCGTCAGTGAACTCATTCAGCTGTCACTCAATGCATTGCTTAATGGTGACGATGAAGTTCTGATTCCCGCACCGGATTATCCGTTGTGGACTGCATCAACAAGTCTTGCTGGCGGAACACCAGTGCACTACTTGTGTGATGAAGACAACGAGTGGAACCCGAATCTTGAGGACATTCGTTCAAAGATTACGAAAAAGACTCGCGCCATTGTTGTGATCAACCCGAACAACCCAACGGGTGCTGTGTACAGCAAGAAAATCTTGCGTGATATTGCTGATCTGGCTATTGAACACAACCTCGTTGTGTTCGCTGATGAGATTTACGACAAGATTCTGTACGGCGACGCTGTGCATCACACGTTTGCTGCGCTTGCGCCAGACTGCCTTGTCTTTACCTTCAGCGGATTATCAAAGGCGTATCGCCTTGCTGGGTTTCGCTCTGGTTGGATGGTGCTCACTGGGCCGCGCAAGCACGCCGCAAGTTATATCGAAGGCATTCAGATGCTGACCAACATGCGCTTGTGTGCCAACGTGCCAGCGCAACATGCAATTCAAACTGCATTGGGTGGTCGACAGAGCATTGAAGATTTATTGCTTCCTGGTGGACGTTTGCTTGCGCAACGCGATGCTGCCGTTACTGCGTTACGGGCAATTCCGGGTGTCAGTGTGGTTGAACCCAAAGGCGCGCTGTATGTGTTTCCGAAGATTGACCAAGAGATGTACCCCATCAAAGATGATCGCCAGTTCGTGCTTGATTTCT
>CAMDBY010000144.1 GCA_945889575.1 Bifidobacterium breve | reverse complement strand
ATGTTTCCCATCACGTTTCACCATCGGCATCCGCAACCGGTCTGGGTCTTCGTGCAGCTGCTTCAGTGTGCTGCCCTTCGGACAAATGAAGCCATGACTAAAGACATCCTTTTGGTCGCCACGAATTCGCACAATTTGTTCTTGTGGGTTCACTGAAATCTCTAGGCCGCATGTGGCCTCACAGAGCGGGCAGGTGCGAAATACGGTGCGATTAGCGGTATCGGTCATTCCATAGATTGCCACGCGAGCAACGGCCAACTCGCAGTGTTCGTACACTGTGGACATGACGAGCCCGTTGCACAGTGTCGAGATCTGCATGATCTCCACCCCAGATGGCGTCATTGACGTCAACGGGCGTTCTCGACCCCTCGGTGGACCAGCAGACCAGGCACGTCTTATTGCGTTGCGTGGAGCCGCCGCAGTCGTCATGGTGGGTGCCGGCACGGCACGAACTGAGAACTACGGGCCACCAAGCAAGTCTGGGCTACGCATTGCCGTCGTGACCAAGTCATGCGCGCTCGATTTCTCATCTCCCCTCTTTTCGTCGGGGGCTGGGTTAGTGGCAACAACCATGACTGCTCCTGCCCTCAGTGTTGACACTGTGCGCGCGGGTGTCACAGATGTCGACATGGCGGGAATCATTGCTCAATTGCCTCACGGCATTGTGCATGTGGAAGGTGGCCCAACGCTGAACGGTGCCTTGTTTGATGCTGATTGTGTTGATGCAATCAATCTCACAATGTCACCGCGCATCGGTGGTTTTCGCGGGCCGTCAATCAGTCAGGCACCGCATGCTTTACGACACTTCACATGTGTCTCACTAACAACTGATAGCAATTTTGTTTTCGCGCGTTACGAAAAAGTTACGACTGCTTAAGCAGTGCAAGTTCGCGGCGAAACGCAGCGGCGTCGTCAAAGTTTTTATACACACTTGCAAAGCGCATGTACGCAACTTCGTCAAGAGCTTTCAAGCGTTCGAGAACTGCATGACCAACCGTGGATGATGTGATTTCTGTTCCGGCAGTCACAGCAAGTCGCATGTCGTCTTCAACTGCCTCAGCCAATGCATCAATAGCCGCGTCGTCAACCGGACGCCCCTTGCACGCTGAACGTACGCCAAACGTGACTTTTGCTCGGTCAAATGGTTCAGGAGAACCCGAACGTTTCATCACCAGCAACGGTGCCTCTTCCAAACGTTCATAGGTTGTAAATCTGTAGGCGCACTCAGGACATGCACGCCGACGACGAATTGCCGCGCCATCATCGGCGGGGCGAGAGTCGATCACCTTGGTGTCGTCATGTGGGCATACGGGGCAATGCACTCCGCTAACTCTAAATGACCACAACTTGCCTTTGTGTGGATTTTGCCCTTTTTTAGCAAGGAATAAAGCAATTACGGGATGCGGACAATCTGGCCAGCCTCGATACGGGCACCATTGGCGCGCACTAATTCGCGAACAAGTTCAGAGATGTCGCCGGTGGGGGCAATAGTGCGAGCGATGTCCCACAATGTGTCGCCTGACTGAGCAACAACCGAGCGAGGGATGATCTGATCAGCTGGGGCTGGATCAGAAGCAAATGCCCCCGTTGTGACCAGACCAGAGGCCAATCCGAAAATAATGATGGCACCAAGGGTGCGGCGGCGGCGCTGGAATGTGCGGACACTCGTCTGGCGGCGAGGAGCGGCTTCTGAGCGGTATGAACCTGAGAACAAGAGTGGATCGATGGTGGTTGCCATGGGGGGATTCCTTTCGGGGTAAGGGGTTAAGGACCAGTAGGTCTATGTATTGAGAACCGTAGCGAACGGGTGTTCGATAGTTTGCCCGAACAAGTGTTCGTAGTCAAGTATCTTCCAGAACATTTGTTCTACGAACAGGTGTTTGACCTTCTGGGCGAACACCTGTACGCTCGTACCATGTCCGAAGCACTCACACCCCGCCAACGCGAAATTCTCAACGTCATTTCCACCAGCATGCAAGAACGGGGCTATCCGCCGTCCGTTCGCGAAATCGGTGAGGCTGTCGGGCTCAATTCCCCCTCCACGGTGCATAACCACCTCAACACGCTTCAGAAAATGGGTTTCCTTCGTCGTGACCCAACAAAGCCCCGCGCTCTCGAAGTTCGCTTTGATACCAACTCTGAAGTTGCCATGGAACGTCGTCCATCACGTCACGTTCCTCTCATTGGTGAAGTTGCTGCCGGTACTGGCCTGTTGGCGCAACAGAATGTTGAAGACCTCATTCCGCTTCCTACCGACTTCACAGGCGAAGGCGAACTGTTTATGTTGCGCGTTCGCGGAGACTCAATGATCGATGCTGGAATTCTCGATGGTGACTTTGTTGTTGCTCGTCAGCAGCAAACAGCAGACAACGGCGACATCGTTGTTGCAGGTATTCCGGGAGACGAAGCAACCGTGAAAACGTTCAAGAAGTCTGGCAACAAGATCACTCTTGTCCCAGCTAATCCCACAATGGATCCAATGGTGTTTACGTCAGACGAAGTCAATGTGTTCGGTAAAGTCGTCACCGTCATGCGACGGTTGTAACGTCACTTTATTATTGAATTCCTGGTTACAGTCCTAGTTACATTCCTAAACGTTTGGCAACCAGATGCAATTTGGCATCTGGTTGCACCACAGCAACGCGAACATTGTGTGATCCACCTGCGCCATAAAAATCACCAGGACTTACTATCGCTCCGCCTTCGCGGGCCAATTTCTCCGTGAAGTTCCATGCGTCACCGGCGTTGAACCACAAGTAAAAGCCACCATCAGGGATTCCGATTTCAATACCGGACCACTTCGACAATGTGGATGCCATGAACTCAAGTCGGGTGAGATAACGATCACGCTGCACACGAACATGTTCATCATCATCTAGTGCCGCAACACCAGCAGCTTGCGCGGGGCCTGGCAACATAAACCCTGCGTGCTTACGTACCTCTTGCAAATACTCAACAATTTCAGCATCACCTGCATAAAAACCAACCCGCAGTCCGGCAAGGTTTGACCGCTTTGACAAGGAATGCACAGCAATCACACCCTCGAGTCCGTGTTGCAAAATTGACTGTGCCGGTGTTGCCCAAATGAATTCGGTGTAACACTCATCAGAAAACACTGGAATGTTGTGCGTGCGTCCCCATGTTGCTGCAGCTTTCAAGTCATCAAGTGCACCAGTGGGGTTGCTTGGGCTATTGATCCACAACATCAGTGCGCGTTGTCTATCGTCTCCAGATATTGACCCAAGATCCATACGGCCAGCAGCATCAACCCCAACGGGAACCGCACGAAGGCCAGCTAGCACTGCGCCCATTTCATACGTGGGGTATGCAACGGCCGGATACAGCACTGTGTCGCGCTCTGGGCGACGCAATTTCATGTATTGAGGCGTCGTAGCCACAAATTCTTTCGTGCCGATACAAGCGCTGATACGAGAGATAGGAACATCAATTTCAAATCTGCGTCCCATCCATCGAGCGATGGAACGACGCAGTGCTTCAGAACCAATGGAAGCTGGGTATCCACGCTCGGAATTTGATTGCGACAAAGCTTCAATTACTGCCGGCGGCGGCGGATCACACGGCGTACCAATTGACAGGTCAACTATTCCACCGTCATGTGCTGCAGCCAGTTTTTGGTATGCGTCTAAGCGGTCGTACGGGTATGGAGGTGGCACAAAGCCAACGGTGTCGCGATCAGTCATGGTGTTCTAGTTTCGCTGATTTGTCAGAGGAACAACGAACTCGCGTAATCGGCCCTCTGAGGCACTCGACAAGCGGGCACGAATACGCATTCCACCGTCTTCTAGTTCTGACATCACAACTTCACCTTCGCGATGAATCGACGCAAGGATGTCGCCTCGGTCATACGGCACCATCAACTCGGTGACTTGCGTAATTGCCCGCATGCGATCTGCCAGACGGCGCATCATGATCTCTAAGCCTTCGTTGCGCAAGGCCGAAACAGCAACTGCCCCTTGATGGTCTTCCACCAACGAGGCTCCCCAATCTTCCACCAAGTCAGCCTTGTTGAAGACGAAGAATTCAGGGACTTGGTCCGCACCAATTTCTGCAAGAACTTCGCGAACAGCAGTGATCTGCTGTTCCGGATGCACAGAACTTGCGTCAACAACGTGCACCAACATGTCAGCTTCCGCTGCGATTTCTAATGTGCTCTTGAACGACTCAATGAGTCCGTGCGGCAATTGACGAATAAACCCAACAGTGTCTGTAAGCAGCACCGGTTCTCCACCAGGTAGAGACAGGCGGCGCGTGGTGGGGTCGAGAGTTGCAAACAAACGATCTTCTACCAACACGCCAGCGCGCGTGAGTGAATT
>CAMDBY010000143.1 GCA_945889575.1 Bifidobacterium breve | reverse complement strand
CACAACAGTCCGACAGTCAGCACAATCTTGTCTCGTAGTTCAGGCGCCTGAGCGCGAATCCACGAGTACATGCCTTCCAACTGGCACGGTATGGCTACTAACGCAAAACGTCCCGGTGTGTCTCGCAAAATCTGTAACGCGGGAGTTTGTTTGAGGTTGTGATAAATCGAACCGGGCAAGGTATCGACATCTTCAGGCGTAGTAACCAGACGCGCTGCGAAATCAATTCCTGCCACATGGTCAAGTGCAATCACACCGTCTATATCCCCTGATGACAAGACATTGCGCAGTACTTCCTTAATCAGGCCACCAGAACTGGCCGCGATGTTTCGTGCGCTGTTCGTGCTTTGCGACAAGTGCACGGACCGAACGACGCCGTATGCACCAATTGCAGAATCAGGGAACAGATACTTCTGTAGACCCTCATAATCAACCGCAACAGCAGGACATACATCTGCTGCAGCCTGAGACCCAGGAGTTTCTGGTTCAAAGATCAGTTTCTTCGGATTCAGCGACACTCGAACAGACGAGTCGGCCATCTCGCAGGCACCACAGCCAATGCACATGCCAGAGGCAATGACACCGGATAGGTCTGTCGTTACATTCATCGTGCCGCCGCCTCTGCGATAGCGGTAAAATTACGGAGCGAGCGAATCTTCACCGCTGGAAGTGCCGCAGAAATTTGTTGAGACATTTCATCTCTTGATGCAAGCACATTCGTGACGATGTCAGCGATCTTAGATGGTTCACTTAAGGCCGATGAATCCAGACCCAATGAAGACAATCCGAAATCGTCAAGAACTTCCTTGTACTTATGGCTCCATCCGATAACAACTGTCGGAGTCGACGTGGCAAGTCCAGAGATCATGGCGTGAAATCTCGAGGTCACGAGAACAGAACTATGAGCAACCAGATGTCGCAATTCACCGGCGGTGAGATCAAAATCAAGACCAAGCACCTGAGAATCTCCAGAACATGCTCCGGCAACTTCACGACAGACGGGGCCATCATTCATTCGGCCCTCAAGTAGTCCTGCTCGATACGAGTGAGGAGCAATGACAACACTGCAACCAGTCTTGTGTCGAATGTCAGCCACTAAAGCCGCCATCGCCGATACATAATTCCCACCAGTGGATTCGTATATGCCGCGCACGACAGCACTAGGCATGACAACAATAAATTTCTTATCTACTGTGTCGAGCGCCGCAGAGACAGCATCGGGAAAACTTGTGGCCTCATCAAGTGAAAATGCCACATCTGCAACGTCAACTATATTAACGCCACCCAATGAATCAAGATGTTGACTCGTACGAGCCCCTCGCGCACATACGGTCTTCACTCGACGCAATACCAATGGCGCTAGCAATTTATTGGGAAATGACTGAAATGGTCCAAGAGCTTGCGCTGCTTTCACCGTGGGTACACCAAGCAAGAGCGGAACGCCAGTCATCAAAGCGTTGTAGACAACAATTGCGAATCCACGACCATCAGCAAAACTAATTCCCGCCACGTCAACAACGACTGCGGCATCCAACATTGATTTGCAGCCCCGTGAACGAACCCAGAACAGAGGCATTCGAAGCTTTCGCATCAGAAAAGCCAAACACGCAACGGGAAATTCAACCAAGGCAAGCCGCAATGGCTGAAGACCCACAATTGATGCGTCTGCACCTACCGGCAACCGCGAGGCATCAGCATCTGGGTACGTAGTGAGAATGTCGAAGTGACACCCACCCATCTCATTAGGTAACCGCGCCATCACAGACTCAACCATTGCTGCTGCACCCTTATTGGCAGACAGCGCTGCGCCGATTATTGCTATACGAACCGGTTGAGGCACAACGGTTATCGCTTACGCAGGAGGAACAGAGGTGGGTGACTTGGTGGCACGCACGACGAGATCGGCCAGTAGTCCGACGGTTATCACTTGCAAAGCTGCAAAGAAGACAAGGAGCGTGTTGGCAGCAAGCTTGAAATCGCGTCCGGCCCAGTCAAATCCGAGCTTGATAAATCCGAGAGAAAGCAATGCCAGACCGATCGGCAAGAACACTTTGAGTGGATTATACGACAACGTCATTCTGACAACCTGCAGAATGTACCGTCGCGTATCTTTCAACCAATGGAACTTCGAACTTCCGGCGCGCGGGAAATATTGAATTGGGAAAAACGCAATCTTGTAACCGTTTCCAAGAAACGACATCGTCAAGGTCGTGACACATGAAAAACCTTTGGGAAGTTCATGCACATACTGCATCGCTACATCACGTCGAAATGCCCGTAAACCGGAATTCAAATCTTTGATATCAGTCTCCGAAAGATAACTAGCCAACTTACGGATGATCCACTTGGCGGGAGTACGCAGGAACTTCAGTGTCCCCTCTTCAGATTGGCGCCAGCCAACGATGTGGTCGTAGCCATCCATCGCTTCGACCAATTCAGGTATCAGGTCATTCGGATAGGTCATATCGACATCTGTCCACACGACAATCCGTCCGCGCGCAGCTGTAGTGCCAGTGCGACGCGCAGAGCCACTGCCCTGGTTCTGGCGATGGCGAATCAATGTGATGCCAGGAATTGTGGGAAGTTCTTTTTCAGAACCGTCACTTGAACCATCGTCAACGACAATGATCTCGAAACTAAAGCGTGACGCAGTCAGTGCTGCTCGTACTCGGTCAATCTCAGCACGCAAGTGGCCTTTTTCGTTATAGACAGGAAGAACAACGCTGACGTCGCATTGGTCGGGGCTATAGGTCATTGTGTCGACATCTCTCTCATTAGCATTGGGTCGTTCCAACCCTTTGAAACAGTACCCGTTGGAGCACCACCTCGTCTGCGACGATTGCCCATTGACCATCAGTTGGCGTCTTGTTTGGCATGCCATAGACGCATGTGTACTCGGCTGGAATCACTGCATCTGGGCCCGAAATATCAAAACGAACAATTTTGATCGGATGCAGTTTGTAGCGCAAGTAATAGTACGACCTGTCATTACGAACGCCCATGTCAAAACCGACTAGTTGAGTACCCGAATCCTTTACCTTGGCCAAAGTCTGACTAACAGCTACCAAGTCATCTGTGCGACTGAGAATACTGCGGGACCCTGAATACATAGAACCCGCCGCCAATGCAACAGTGAGCACAACAACAGACCACGTTCCATGCCGGCGCGACACAGTCCACAACACCAAAGCGGCCAGTACAAATACTGCGCCAAAATTGACAAGGCTAGGCGTCACCAAATAACGCACGACATCCGTACCAACGATGTTGGGGAACACGATGTCGTTTCGTGAGTAACCGCCTTTTACCCCATCTCCACCGTCAATCAGTACGTACAAGAGAGACAAAGCACCGACGAATAATCCAGTCAACAACCACGCCCGTTGAGCGAGCACAAAAGATTTCTCAATCCCAACGCATGCAACTACCAAAAGTGCAGGAACCAGAATTTCTACGTAGCGCCCGTAAATCAAATGATCTCCACGCGCGCCGTACAACAATTGCAGACCACCGGTGAAAATGACCAAAAGTGAACTCGCAACCAGCACGAGAAGACCGAGGCGTTGTGGGTCTGCAGGCACCGTACGTACGCCACCTTCAGATCGAATACGCCACATTGCAAATGCAATTCCTACACCAACCAATCCACATGATGTTGCGGTGAGGTACCACGTTTGACCAGCCATCGTGCGCAACAGGGCTGGCCACACTGTCGGATCTAACAGACGACGCAACAGACGGCTCTCTTGGTCATACGAAGCTTGGTACAACGACCGCTTCACAAACTGATTCAACAAACGAGAGCCCTCGTATCCGATAGCCGTGACGAACAACGCCAGCAGTGCCACACGTCGAGAGATCAGTCGTTGTATCCCCCACCACAGGAACACCAACCCGACCACAGGGATAAGCAATGTAAAGCGGCCGTGCAACGCAGGCATGAGACCCGTAAACAAGCCAAGTCCGACGACTTGCATTGTGGATCGATTCTTGGCAACCGTTATCACGAGAGAAATGAACACCAAGAACGCAAGTCGAGAGGCAGTCTCTGGCCATGCAAACATCGCGGTCACGATTGTTCCCGGTAATACGAAGACGAGACTAGAAACGATGCGACCCATTAGCTTCGATGCACCGAAACCTCGAACAGAAAGACGCCCGGCAAACCAGCCAGTAAGGATGGCCAGTACGACGTTCGCCAGGAGGGCAAACCGATATGCGCCGGGCAAAGAACCTGTGACTAGCGCGCCAAGTCCGGTCACTAATCCGTAGCCAGCCGGATAGAAGCTGCCCGTAGGAATCGGAGCCTCAATGTGACCAATCAAGGCCTGCCCGTTAGATAAGAAA
>CAMDBY010000142.1 GCA_945889575.1 Bifidobacterium breve | reverse complement strand
CTCCACTTGTTCGTGGGTCGCGGGCCATGTCAGAACTTCTCCAACTTTGTCGAGCAATGATTGCGGAACACCAGAGGCCTTCATGATGTGTGGTTGTTGTCCGAGGTACTGAGTCACCATCATTCGAGCCATGTCAAGAGCAGTCTTGCGATCCTCGTGAACACTGCATACAACGAGTTGTGGTCTGTCGATTTTTTCCCATGACCGGCCAGCTTTGTCGGCGCCGATAGCAAGATGCTCAAGTGCCTTTTTGTTGTACTCGGGGGACACGAGGTAATTAAGGACAACCCCGTCAGCGATTTCTCCAGCGAGTTCCATCATCTGCATACCGGTTGCGCCGAGATAGATGGGTACATCTTTTGGGCGACGCTCTTGGTACACGTAATCAAGTTCAACGCCATCAAGGTGAACAAATTCGCCGTTCATGGTGACGGTTTCGTTGGCAAGTAAGGCACGAACTGCAGTAATGATTTCTCGCATTGCGCGAAGTGGCTTAGCGCGCGAAATACCGACTTTTTCTGCAAGTGGATCCCACCATGCACCGATGCCGAGAATTACGCGACCTGGAGCTAAGTCATCAAGCGTTGAAAAGGTTGCAGCAAGGCGAGCAGGGTTGCGTGTCCAGCAATCAACAACGCCTGAACCAATCTTGATGGTGTCGGTGACAGCAGCAAACGCTGACATCGGAACTATGGCATCACGAACAAGTCGACTATCTGCTTGCCATACGGCTTCGAACCCTTTTTGTTCTGCGTACTTTGTGTATTCCATTCCTTCAGCAATGGGGTGTGCATCTTGCAAGTAGAGGGCGGCGGGGCTTGTCATGTTGGGTCCTCGGTTGCATCGGCATTTTTAGGTTTCATTGGAAGTCGGGTACGCCATATTCCATCTGCTGCATGTAATGCCGCGGCAACGGCTGGTGCTGTAGGAACAAGGCCGATCTCGCCGACGCCCTTAATGCCGTAGGGACTGCGTGGTTGTGGACATTCCACCATGACAACGTCAACAGGCGGCATATCTTTCGGGCGAATGATTCCGAGAGAACGCAAAGTCATATTCGTTGGGTAACCCATCTCATCGCTAGGGAAATCTTCAGTCAATGCGTATCCAAGACCCATGTGCACTGATCCTTCGATTTGTCCTTCACACAGAGTTGGGTTTACAGCACGGCCAACATCGTGCACAGCGACTACTTTTTCAATCTTCTGAGTCTCGGGGTCCATAATCACCATCTGCGCCGCATATCCAAATGCCGAGTGAATAATTGGGTTCTCGACACCTGGTTCACCTAAGTGGTGTGTCCAGTCGATGACGTATTCACCGGTGTAGTCAATTCCGGTCTTGCAGCCATCTTCGAGAGCCGCTGCACATGCCCGTTGCACGCTGGCAGCTGCCATGAGAGTGCCACGACTTCCCGTTGTTTGACCAAAACCTAATTGGCGAGTTGTGTCAACGAAGACGCGAATTGTTGACGCATCGATGCCGAGTTCTTCCACGGCTACTTGAAGCGCAACAGTATGCACGCCTTGGCCCATCTCGGTCCATCCGTGGCGAACTTCTACGATGCCATCAGTACGGAAGTGCACGACCGCGCGCGTCACTTCACGGAATCCATTTCCTAGACCAGAGTTCTTCAGACCAAGTCCAAGACCAACTGCACGTCCCGCGGTAACAGCGGCATCGTATGCAGGTTTAATTTCATCAAGACACATATCTGCGCCCTTGCATCCATCATCCATGATTTGGCCTGGGCCCCACACTTGCCCCGGATGAATAACGTTCCGTTTGCGAATCTCCCAACCAGAAATACCAAGTTGTTCGGCAAGTCGGTCGAGACAGCCTTCCATAGCGAACTGAGCTTGGTTGGCACCGAAACCTCGGAAAGCCCCACAGATAGGGTTGTTCGTACGAACTGCCACAGAAGCGATATCAACGTTCGGTACAAAATACGGACCAGTTGCATGTCCGGCAGCCCGCTCGAGAACTTTCATGCCGACTGATGCGTACGAGCCAGAGTCGCCGATCATTCGTGCATGCACGGCAGTTAGTTTTCCGTTTGCGTCACAGCCAACTGAATACTCCATGCGAATGGGGTGACGTTTGGCGTGCATTAGCAAGCTTTCTTCACGCGACAACGTGCAATTGACTGGTTGCTGTAACAGCCAAGCCGCCAGAGCTGTTTGGCCTTGGTTCGACATGTCTTCTTTGCCGCCAAATGCACCACCGTTAGATACCAGTTCAACGATTACTTTGTCTTTCGCAACATTCAAGATGTCGCAGATTTGGTCGCGGTCATCCCACACGCCTTGGCCACCCGAATACACATGCATTGTGCCGTCTTCTGTATTTGGCACTGCAAGAGTTGATTCTGGTTCTAAGAAAGCATGTTCAATGCGTTGCGTCTGAAAAGTCTCGGTAACTGTGAATGAACTAGTGCTAAGTGCAGACGCAGTGTCACCACGTTGATACTCGCTACGCGACAACACATTGTTTTCAGTGCCCCACACGGCGATTTCTGTATCGGTAATTGCTGCAACTGCATCAACGATGGGTCGCAGTGGTGCGTAAGAGACTTTTATCAACTGTGCAGCTGCACGTGCCTCACGACGAGTACGGGCAACCACTATGGCAAGAACATCGCCTGCATACGACGTACGTTCTCCAACGCCAATAAAGACTGGCCAATCCTTATAGATAATTCCGACACGAATATCCCCAGGAACATCTGCTGCGGTAAACACTGCCTCTACACCAGGTGCAGCGAGAGCATCGGAAGTGTTAATTTCAAGTACGTCTGCGCGAACATGGGCGGTGAGATGGAGCGCTGCGTGCAGCATCCCGGGCACTCTGATGTCGTCGACATATCCACGATCGCCGAGAGCTAATTCGGCTGATTCATATTTGGCGCCGCGTGAACCGATGCCACCAGGAAGTGAAACGGTGACCGGTGTTCCTTTGGCAACGACATCAATGGCATCGAGAATTTTTACGTATCCGGTGCAGCGACACAGATGTGCACCAAGGTGGCGCGCCATATCTTCTCGCTGTAGGTCTGCTCCCTTTTTGTCGATCTGTGACTTTGCACGCATGACAATGCCGGGAATACAAAAACCGCACTGCAAACCGCCGCACGCCGCGAACGCATCTGAAAAAGTTTGGCGCTCTGATTCATCGACACCTTCCAATGTGATGATCGTGCGCCCTGCTGCTTTGGAAACGGGGTATTGGCATGAGACCAGTGCTTTGCCGTCAATCATGATGGTGCAGCAGCCGCATTGACCAGTGGGGGAGCACCCATCCTTTGGTGACGTGATATTCAGTTCGTCTCGTAAGGCTGCAAGCAGGTGTGGATGGTCGGAAGCGACTGATACGTCCTGGCCGTTGACCCGAAATGAGACACGTGTGGATGAATCGGCTAGGTCAGTCATTGGAACCAACTTATACGAAAAGTAAAACTAAAAGCCATAAAGTTCTTGGGTTCCATGCCCTGGACGCGTGGCGAATAAGGTTCCCATATGAAATCCAGTTGGGTCCGCCGCCCGGTCACAGGCCTTGGTGTCTTTTTAATCGCCATTGCTCTCACGGTCACCCTGCCGTTATGGGCAGTGGTCACCATGACCGTTGATGCTGTACGTGGACGATGGAGATTTCCCATCTCGCGCCTCATTGGTTTTGCCACATGCTGGGCGTGGCTAGAGACGTCTGGTCTCGTCGTGGCACTGTTCTTGTTCTTCACAGGGCGTGGACGAAGTGTGCCGGCACATTACGCACTGCAGACTTGGTGGTGCCGCAGTCTTATTCAGGCACTCGGCTTCACGGTTGGACTACAGATAACTGTAGAAGGTGCAGAACATGTAGGCCCTGGACCGTTTGTTGCGCTTGGTCGTCACGCGAGTCTTGCTGATTCGATCATGAGTTCATGGGTTGTTGCTTCTCATATTGGACTGCGTCCACGATTCGTTCTGAAAAAGGAACTGAAGATAGATCCGTGTCTTGACATTCTCGGACATCGTTTGCCGAATTATTTCGTTGATAGAGAATCTTCGAATATTGCTGGTGAGCTTCAAGGTATTGAACAGATGGCTGCTGGTTTAGGAGTGAAGGACTGTGCAGTGATCTTCCCTGAAGGAAGCCGTGCAAGTGCAAAGAAACGTGTTCGTGCGCTCGAACGGCTGCGTGAACGTTCACCTCAGCGCGCAGAGACTCTTGCTGGGCTGATGTATTTGATTCCTCCGAAGCCAGCAGGAGCCAGCGCGTTGCTATCAGCTGTCCCAGAAGCAAATGTTCTTGTCATGTGGCACAGCGGTTTCGACGGTCTCGATACCTTCTCTGGAATTCTGAGCCACTTGGGTCGCGC
>CAMDBY010000141.1 GCA_945889575.1 Bifidobacterium breve | reverse complement strand
GGAAGTTGTCCGTCGGACGTGCAGTGGAGTTAGCAGCTACAGCAGTTGATGGTCTTGTCGTTGCACGTGTTGATGGGCTTACCGCTGGTGATGTGCGAGACCTCGCAGTTGCTATTCGCCAACAGCCAGGCATTGTTGCCGTCATCGTTGGTGCTGTCACCGATACGGGTGGCGTATCTCTCGTTGCAGCCACCACATCAGCTGTGCCAGGTAACGCGTCCGAACTCATTAAAGAAGCAGCCCAAGCAGTAGGTGGAGGCGGCGGTGGCAAAGGCGACATCGCAACAGCTGGTGGAAAGAATCCGGCAGCACTCGATGAAGCGTTACAACTTGCACGGGACAAGACCCGAGCCGCTATCGGTTCGATTGCATAATTCGTGAGAGTGCTTGGCATTGATCTCGGTTCAAAGCGAATCGGCATTGCAACATCTGATCGCAGTGGCACTATTGCGACGCCGTACACCGTGTTGTTGCGATGTGGTTCCATGGGGGGCGATCACCGCAATATCGCAAAGATGGTTGTTGAAGAAGAAGCAGAAGCAGTCATCGTGGGACTTCCATTGAATATGGATGGATCAGAAGGAAAAGCTGCACAAGCTGCCCGAGTCGAAGCTGCGCGCATGGCTACGGTTGTTGGGGTACCTGTTCATGTTCATGATGAACGCTTGACAACGGTGGAAGCAGATCGAGTGTTGATGGAACAAAAGATGAACGCTCAAGCGCGTCGTCGCGTTGTTGACAAAGTTGCAGCAGCGGTCATGTTGCAATCATGGTTAGACACCCAAGCCCACCAGGCCAAGTCATGACAGGTGACCCACTTCTTCCTAACAATTGGCACGACGACCCGTGGGATCGAGTCTCAGCAGTGTCAGATGACTCCCTTGAATCCATACCGCCAGAATTGCGGCAACTGCGAGGAGTGACTCGCACGGTAGCCATTGTTGTAGCAGCTTCGCTGTTGTTGCTTGGGTGTATTGGGTGGTGGACTGCTCGAGTACTGAATCCATCTGGGGCGCCAGGTGTTGCTGTGAATTTCACGGTGAATGACGGTGACACGATTTCGTCTGTTGCTTCTCGATTAGAAAACGCTGGAATCATAAGTAATGCCACCATCTTTCGTTGGTACGTCTCTACTAAGGGATCGGTTGCCCTCACTCCTGGCTATTACGCGTTGAAGCCGAAAGATAACGCTGGATCCATAATCGAAGCATTGTCAACCCCGCCAGCTCAGACTTTCATCTCTGTCACGTTTCCTGAAGGAATGACTGTGGCTCAAATGGCGCAGAGGCTTTCCGAAAAGATGACTTTCATGAAGCCAGAAGATTTCGCGGCGGCTGCAAACAGTCCTGATATAGCGTCAAAATTACGACCAAAATCGGAGACATCTCTAGAAGGTTTATTGTTTCCGGACACGTATCAAATTTCTGGTGATGACACAGAGTCTCGTGTGGTTGCTCGCTTGGCGTCAATGATGGAACGTGTCTCTCGACAAGTTGATCTGACAGCTGGCGCGAAGGCTCGAGGGTTTCGTCCGTATGAAATTTTAATTATTGCTTCCTTGATCGAACGCGAAGCCAAAGTTGCCACTGATCGTTCAAAGATTGCTCAAGTCATCTACAACCGATTATCGAAAAAGATGAAGCTTGAAATCGATGCGTCTGTAAAATATGGGCAAGACCCCGCAATGACATGGACCGATATGAAGGCAACTGACACTCCATACAACACATATATCAATGCGGGCTTGCCTCCTACACCAATTGCAAACCCAGGCAAGGCGTCTATTCAGGCTGCTCTCGCACCATTCGGAACGCCTCCCTCAACTGACGTCGCGTGTATTGGGCTTGCGGTTGGTGTGAAATGTGAATATTTGTACTACGTACTTGCCGATGCTGCGGGTGGTCATGTTTTTGCAACAACCTATGAACAACACCTACTCAACGTTGAGAAGGCAAAGGTTGCAGGGTTACTACCATGAGCACGATTGCAGCAGCGTTCGGCTCTCCGATCTCTCATTCACTGTCGCCTGCGATACATAACGCAGCGTTCGCGGCTGCGCAACGAAGCGGTGAGTATGTCGCTGTGGAATGTGGACTGGATGATGTTGAGACGACAATGGAGAATCTTCAATCGGCAGGTCTTGTCGGCCTATCTGTCACGATGCCTCTCAAAGAAGCGGTCATTGACTATTTGGATTTTGTGACTCCTGACGCCGACTTCTTAAATGCAGTGAATTGCATATCGTTCGGTCCAAATGGATCCATTGGTCACAACACCGATGGTGATGGATGTTGTGACGCTTTAGTTGATCAGGGTGCAGCTCAGCTACGTGGCGCAACAGTGGTGCTTCTTGGCGCCGGTGGCACTGCGCGGTCTATCGCACTTGCGCTGGTGCGGCGTGGGGCACATGTCGTTGTTGTGAACCGAACGCAATCTCATGCAATGGATCTTGTGAATTCCTTTGCCGGTTTTGGAGATGAAGTGTCGATTTCCGTGGGAGACCAGAGCACTATCGCGTCAGCTTCAATACTGATCAATGCCACATCCGTCGGTATGAATAGTTCTGAGATGCCTGTTGACCCGTCTGTCCTTCATCAACAACTAATAGTTCTTGATGCGGTGTATTCGCCGTTAGAGACCTCACTGCTCTCTGCTGCCCGTGCGGCCGGGGCCACTGTGGTGGATGGGCTCTGGATGCTGATTCACCAAGCTCGACACCAGCAAAAACTCTGGTTTGGCGAATTCTCCGACGCATCAGCGATGCGATTAGCTGCAGAGCGGGAACTTTCCGCTCGCCGCAAGTAGTCTGAAAACCGTGCTTAGGTACCTCACAGCCGGCGAATCTCATGGTCGCGCCCTCACAGTTATTGTCGAGGGTCTTCCTGCGGGCCTTCCCATTTTGGCCGAACATATTGAATCTGAATTAGCTCGTCGTCGACTTGGTTACGGCAGAGGCCCTCGTCAGCGCTTCGAAGAAGACCGCGTCACATTGGTTGGCGGAGTTCGTCACGGCCGCACGCTTGGTTCTCCCATCTCCATCGAAATCCAAAACTCAGAATGGTTCCGCAGCGATAAGTGGCATGCAGAAATGTCACCAGAGCCTGGCGCAACTGAATTCCCATTGACTCAACCACGTCCTGGTCATGCAGATCTCGTCGGAATGCAAAAGTATGGCTTTACCGATGCTCGCGATGTTCTCGAACGCGCGAGTGCACGTGAAACTGCAGCACGCGTAGCTGCTGGTGCTTTGGCAAAGCAGTTGTTATCCCATCTTGGTGTCGGAGTTCTCAGCCATGTTGTCCGTATGGGAGACGCAGCAGCCCCGTCAATCACATTGCCCACCATGGCTGATTTGGCTGCAATTGATGCGTCGGAAGTGCGTTGTTTTTCGAAGTCTGGTGAAGACGCAATGATCGCTGCGATCAAGGCAGCCGCTCGCGAAGGTGATTCTCTCGGAGGAATTGTCGAAGTTATTGCCCACGGAGTCCCCATCGGTTTAGGTAGTCATGTTCATTGGGATCGCAAGATTGATGCTCTGTTGGCACAAGCAATTATGAGTATCCAAGCGGTCAAGGGTGTCGAGATTGGTGACGGATGGGAAATTGCCGGATTACGTGGCAGTCAAGCTCATGACCCCATCTCGTGGGACGCAACAAATCTTCGATATGTGCGTGACAGTCATCGTTCAGGCGGCACCGAAGGTGGCATCACAACAGGCGAACCACTTATCGTGCGTGCAGCAATGAAGCCACTCTCTACCTTAAATAAGCCAACGTTGAAGACCGTTGACACGGTAACGAAGGAAGAAACAGTCAGTTTCAAAGAACGTACAGATGTCACAGCTGTCCCTGCGTTAGGCGTAATTGCTGAAACAATGGTTGCTTTAGTGCTTGCCGCAGAGGCGCAACGTAAGTTCGGCGGAGACTCACTTTCCGAATTCGTTCGCAACGCAACGTCATTTCGAGCAACACTAGAGTTGTGACCCGTTCTGAACCCTGCATTGTCCTCGTCGGACTTATGGGGACGGGAAAGACAACGGTGGCGCGATTGCTAGCTGAACATCGGCATGTTGAACTTCTTGACACGGACAAATTGATTGAGTCTCGTGACGGTCGATCAATTCGTGAGATTTTTACTGAGTCAGGAGAAGCTACCTTTCGTGAACTTGAATCAGAAGTATTGCGTGAGTGCCTGGCACGGCCAGGAAGCCCAGTCATTGCCGGTGCCGGTGGTGTCGTTGTGCGTGAGCAGAACAGAGCGATGCTTGATCATGCGCGAGATGCAGGCTCAGCAGTAGTCGTATGGCTGCATGCTCGGCCAGAAGTTCTTGCAGAACGCACCGCTAAGGGTGCTCATCGACCGTTGTT
>CAMDBY010000140.1 GCA_945889575.1 Bifidobacterium breve | reverse complement strand
CAATGAAGTGTTTTTTACTGATGCTCGTGTGCCGCGCGATTGGGTTGTTGGTGAGGTCAATGATGGCTGGCGTGCAGCAACGGGGCTTCTTGCCCATGAGCGCAGTTCGTTGGGCAAAGTTGGAGCAGATGCAAAAAGAGAAGCAAATGCGTCTGCTGCCGTTCCATTTCACTATCTCTTAGATATCGCAATTCGCACAGGACACAACACCAACTTCAACACACGCCAAGAATTAGTGTCTGCCTATATTGGTGAAAAAGTTATGTCATGGACAGGGCAACGTAAGGTTCATCCGAGCATTGGCAAACTGTGGCGCACGAAGCAGGCGCGGTATGTTGCTGCAGTCGGCGCACGCTTGGCAATGAGTGGAGCTGCGGCACATGAAATGGGTGACAAAGACGGCGAATTTTGGATGTACCACATTTTAAACGCACCACGCATGTCACTTGGTGGTGGGACTGACGAAATTCAGAAAAACACCATTGGCGAAAGAGCGTTAGGCCTTCCGCGCGAACCGTCCTAGTTTTATCGACCGTCGAAGTTTGGTGTGCGCTTCTCAACAAATGCAGCAGCAGCTTCGCGGTGATCTGAAGTTGACATAGTGCGAGACATTGCAACAGCTTCAGCGTCTAGTGCTGTCTCTATGGTGACCATGCCAGAGCGGTTGATGTTTTCCTTCATGTAACGCAACGCAATTGGTGCGCGTTGCGCAAGGCTCTGGCAATACGCCATGGCGTCATCAGTAAATGATGCATCAGGGAAAACTTCGCTGACCATCCCGAGCGCAAGTGCGTCACGTGCAGTGAGACGTGGCGACGTGAACATGAGTTCCTTAGCTTTCGCTTCACCGACAATACGTGGCAAAAACCACGACATACCGAAGTCACCACTTGCACCAACATTTGCAAATGCAGTAACAAACAGCGCTCGTTCTGCGGCGACTCGTAGATCAGTTGACAATGCAATAGATAAACCTGCACCTGCTGCTGCACCAGGAATTGCCGCAACTACAGGCTGAGGCAATTTGCGCATCGCACCACTGACAGCGGCTTGAATGTAACGCAGACGTGCGATGCCATCTTCGAGTGACGCCTTTTGTCCGCCACCTGAATTGTTTGCGTGCATACCCTTTACATCCCCGCCAGAGCAGAAGGCGACGCCTTCGCCCGTGAGCATGAGAACACGAATATCTGAATTCGCAGCGATGAGTGGCATGGCTTTTCCGAAGCCGGCGTACATCTCATCAGACAACGCATTGCGTGCTTCTGGCCGGTTGAACGACAGCACAGCAACGTGGCCCTCGATGCGTCCAAGTAGGTGATCTGTTCCGGTTTCTAAGGTGCTCATATTCATCTCCTGTAGGGCTTTGTAAGAATCAGCCTGCCACGAGTCTGCGAGGCGACCCCTATTGGGGATTTGTCTATTATGTATGAATGACCACAGTTGAAAATGCTCGCGGAAACCCATTTCTTGAAGGAAACCTGGCCCCTGTTACTGAAGAGGTAACTGCCTTTGACTTGGAAGTCACTGGAACACTCCCACCGGAATTAGATGGTCGGTACTTGCGCAATGGGCCGAACCCATTGGGTTATGTGAACGCAGAAAAATATCACTGGTTCACAGGGCACGGAATGGTGCATGGCATTCGTCTTCGTGATGGAAAAGCAGAGTGGTACCGCAACCGTTGGGTTCGCAATAACGATGTTGCTGAGTTACTAGGCGAGGCGCATCCACCGTCTGATTGGCCAGCTGATCATGGTCAGTTCGCGGCAAATACAAATGTCATCGGACATGCTGGAAAGACATTCGCAATTGTTGAAGCTGGTTCACCGCCAATTGAGATGTCATATGAACTTGACACAGTGCGAGTATCAAACCTTGAAGGCACATTGCCACACGCATATTCGGCTCACCCAAAGCGTGACCCGCTTACGGGCGAACTTCATGTGATGACGTACTACTGGGGTTGGGGAAATCAAGTGCAGTACTTGGTAGTTGGTACTGATGGTCGCGTGCGTCGTCATGTTGATATTCCAACCACTGGTGGACCAATGATTCACGACATTGCATTTACGCAGAAATACATCTTGGTGTTCGACCTACCGACAATCTTCAACCTTGAAGCTGCAATGTCTGGTGCTGGCCTTCCATACCTGTGGGATCATGAATACGACGCACGCATTGGTCTGTTGCCTCGTGAAGGAAATGCAGACGATGTGAAGTGGTTCAGTATTGACCCGTGTTATTTCTTCCATCCGATGAATGCATACGACGATGGTGATTCAGTGGTGCTTGTCGCTGCACGACATCAAAAAATGTTTGATCGCGAACGTCGCGGCCCAAGTGAAGGACCTCCGACTCTCGATAGATGGCGAATCAACACCGTTACGGGCAAAGTGAAACAAGAACGCATCGATGATCGCCCTCAAGAGTTCCCGCGCATTAATGAATCACTCATTGGTTTACCAAACAAGTACGGATACACAGCAGGTGTTGGAAAACACTTCGCCCAAGACACGTTGATCAAAATTGATCTTGAAACTCGCCGCATAGAAGCCAGAACAGACACTGCCCGTTATGGATACGGCGAACCAGTATTCATTCCGCGCGACGGTGCAACTGCAGAAGACGACGGTTGGGTCATGGCATTGCGCCTTGATACAGAGACCCAGACTTCAGATCTTGCGCTATTCGATGCAACAGCAATTACTGCTGACCCTGTAGCGGTTGTGCACTTACCTGCGCGAGTACCGAATGGGTTTCATGGCAACTGGATTCCTGGGGCGTAATAAGCGCCTATGAATAGCGCGGTGATGAGCCTTTGAGAAGGCGAGTCATCATTGTGAGTTCTGCAACTGCAGGTCCTTCAGGATCAATAGATGGTCGGGCCTGCGTGCGGTACCACAGCACTTCTGTTTTTGGAGTTTCACTGACATCGATGACTTCGCCGGTTATGACATATTCATGATCAAGCATCAGCGGGCCAGAAAGATGACGAATCTCAATTGCACCGTAGAGACCAACGAAGTCACCACAGGATTCAGCAATAGAGTCGGTGACTCCGGCAACCATTAACTGACATGTAGTGAGTGGGGAACTGATTCCGCCGCCCCATGGTGATGATGTTCCGTACCAATCCATCGGAGCTGTCATGGTATTCGCGTTCATTCGTGCATGTTGATTAGCAGCCCATGGTGAACGCACTTGTATATCTAATGCTTGGCCTACACGCACATCGCACAACATTCGTAATTGCGATGGGTCAACACTGCGACGATCACGTGCATATAAAGCAGATGGTCCGGCAGTGCCTATTCCGGCGTTGCCCTCTGCAACCATGGCGCCTTCAGGAGTGATGATACCCGCAGTGCGCAATGTGCCTTCACCATCAAGCCACGCTTCAACGGGTTCGCGGTCTGCTGTTGCTTGTTGAAAGTACATGCTAAGCCAACCATTTTCGAACCATTGTTGTCCAAACCCGTCAACAAGTATTTGTCCAAACTGTTCAAGGTGAATATCACCAGCGACTGTGCCAGCACGAAAACCAAGATCAGTTGCAGTGGCATCATCATGAATGCTTCCTTTGGAATCAATCGACAAGTTGCGAGGGTGTCGGTTGCCGGTAGTGATGCGAGTCATTGTTAATTCCTTGGGATGTCTTTGAATGCAGTATTCGGATCAAGCGACATGTCTTTGGGCAGTCCTAATGCTCGCTCACCAATAATGTTGTGCTGCACTTCGTCACTGCCGCCTGCAATGGATGCTGATGGCATGGAGAGAAAGAAATGTTGCACGGTGCCTTCGGCAGGAAGGTCTTGGCCTACCAACATTCCTTCAGCACCTAACAGTTCAACTCCGAGGTCTCGAGATATCTTCAGCCCATTGGTCCAATGCAGTTTCATTGTGGACGCAACTGCACCAGTTTCTTTCCCGGACTTCGCAGCTGCTGACATGCGAAGGCGGGTGTAGCCGGCTATTTGCTCGTTTATATACAACGAGACCATGCGATTACGTTGCGACGGAGTCAAGGTTCGTGATTTTGCAATCTCTAGAAGCGTGCTGAACACGCCACCATATTCATCGGGGTGGGAACGAGCTTTTTTCGATTTTGCTACCAACTCACCCACGGAGCGATCAAGCAAACCAGCTTGCGTGCCGGCCGATACGTGAATCCCACCACCGGCACCTTCAGAAAGACCACTGCGTTCAAACCCCAATGTTGCTGTGGTGATGGCCCAACCATTGTTCACGTCTGACACTCTGTCTGCATCGCTGACCCGTGCATCAGTAAAGAACACTTCATTGAAATGCGCCATGCCGTTCATTTGCTTGATGGGGCGAATTTCTACACCAGGTTGTTCAAGATCAACAATGAAGTAGGTAAGGCCCTTGTGTTTT
>CAMDBY010000139.1 GCA_945889575.1 Bifidobacterium breve | reverse complement strand
CAGAACACTCGACCCAGATTATTCATTGACCGCGTTTTCTCTATGAAAGGTTCCGGCACGGTTGTCACTGGAACTCTTGAAGGCGGAAACTTAGAAGCCGCTAGCCAGTTGATTGTCGCGCGCACAGGAACCCCAGTACGTATCCGAGAAATTCAAACTCATGGCTCTGTTGTTGCTGTTGCACAGTCCGGCACGCGGAGTGCCATCAATCTTTCGGGTATTGATGCAGATGAACTACAACGTGGTGATGCGCTTGTTTGCGAGAACGACTGGCATCTGAGCAATGTGTTCGATGCGCGCATCAAAGTATTACCTGCTCTGCAACATGCACTCACACATCGTGGCAGTTTCACACTGCATATCGGCACACGTTCGCAATCAGCAACGATTCGCATTTTGCAAACTGAAAGCATTGACCCGGGCCAGTCGGGCTTTGTGCGAATTCGATTCGAACATTCATTGCCATTAGTCCCTGGTGACCGATTTCTATTACGTGATACCGGCATAGGTTCCACTGTTGGAGGCGGTGTCATTCTTGATGTTGACCCACGCGGTCGCGTCAAAGACGCCGCGCCGGATGGCAGTGACGAACAGATTCTGAGTGGCAGAGGATGGCTAACGGTTGATGAAGCCCGTCAACTAACAGGACATGACATTGCACCAATTGTTGGGAACTGGGTTGCAAGCGCTAAAACATTTCGCTCTACGGTGACTTCACTTGAAGAACAACTCGCTGCCACGCAATCAATTGACACGTCAGTACTCACTGCGTTTGAACGGGAAGTTATTTCATCGCTCGAAGGCGTCACAGTTATTGATGGACTTGCTGTTCGTAGTGCAACGGATCCGTTACTGAGTCATCCCTATGTCTCGATGTTCTTGCAGGCTGGCGTGACAACTCCTGATGCCGACACGCTTGACCGAAACATCATTCGCCAATTGGTGCACAAGAAGATTTTGTTCGAGCACGACAACATTGCATTTCATGCAGAGACTCTTTCGTCATTGCGCCCCATGCTGGAACAACTGTGGACGCAACATCCAGAGGGTTTCACAATGGCAAACCTTCGAGACGCGCTCTCCATTACTCGTAAACACGCTTTGCCTCTTGGAAATTGCCTGGACAAAGTGGGCCTGACAAAACGGCAGGGCGACGTGCGCATTGCTGGTTCAGCCTGGTGATGGCGGAGGCGGACGGGAATCGAACCCGCCGAACGGGGTTCGCCCGTTCCGTCTGTTTTGAAGACAGCGAAGCCCACCAGGTACTCAAACGCCTCCGCTGTCAGAGTAGCGTTCGCACATGAGTTCTGTTGCGCCGGTACTTCCTGATGGATTTGTAGTCATCGTGAAACGCGAGTGCGCCACCTGCCAGATGGTCGACCCAGTACTCAAAGACATCGCGGGACTTACGGTCTACACACAGGATGATCCGACATTCCCAGAATCCGTGTCAGCCATTCATGATTCTGATTTGGCAGTCTCCTGGCACAACAACATCGATACGGTTCCCACTCTTATCAAAGTTGTGAACGGAAAAGAAGTAGACCGCACATTCGGTTGGTTGGCATCTGACTGGCAACGCATCACTGAAATTCCAGAGCTCGGAACAGATCTGCCTGCAATGCGACCTGGTTGCGGCTCGATGAGCGTTGACCCTGACATAGTTGACAAATTGCGTGCGAAGTTCACGGACTCACCTGTCATCGCACGCACTGTTGAATTCTCAGACGCTGAGGATGAATTCGAAGCAATGTACGCACGTGGATGGACCGACGGATTCCCTGTTATCCCACCAACACGTGAACGCGTATTGCGGATGCTGACAGGAACTACACGTCACCCACAAGATGTGATTGCAATTGCACCACCCGACTTGGTAGAACTCACTGTTGAAAAAATCGCCATCAACGCAGTGATGGCTGGTTGTCTGCCCGAATACATGCCGTGGGTTATCGCAGCACTTGAAGCAGTGTGCAACGACCAATTCAATATGCATGGTGTACTAGCAACAACAATGCCTGTTGGCCCAGTGATCATTTGTAATGGTCCTGGCACTCGTGCGATTGGTATGAACTCGGGCATTAATGCATTCGGCCAGGGCAACCGAGCAAACAACACAATCGGCCGCGCTGTGCAACTGACCATTCGAAATGTTGGCGGAGGACGCCCTGGCGAAGTTGATCGTGCAACTCACGGCAATCCCGGAAAGATTTCTTTCTGCTTTGCTGAAGACGAAGTTGGATCACCCTTCACATCTCTTGCAACAGAACGTGGCGTGCCGCTTGGACAAAACGCAGTCACAGTGTTCGCCGGTGAAGGACCGCGCTGTGTTGTTGATCAATTGGCGCGCACACCTGAAGAGCTCACCAATTCATTTGTGGCGTGTTTGCAGACAGTGCATCACCCAAAATTAGTTATCGGTTTTGATGCCATTCTCACAATCAGCCCTGACCATGGTCGCGTCTTCGCCGAAGCAGGATGGTCTCGCGAGAAACTCATTGCTGAACTGACCGAACGCTCGATGACACCAGGCGCTGACTTGGTGCGTGGTGCACGCGAGATGGCCGAAGGTATTCCCCCTCACCTACGCGATGCCACATTGCCAAAGTTCAGACCCGGCGGCATTCTGCTCACGTTCGCAGGTGGCGGAGCGGGCCTCTTTTCTTCCATCGTTGCTGGTTGGGCCAACGGCGCAATCGGTTCTGACCCTGTCACCCGCGTCGTCGGCTCGTGACATACTGATACCCATGGCAACTGGCATAACCATCCTTGATCCGACAAATGAGTCGAAGCCTGCAACGCGTCACACTTTGTCACGGCCTACAAGCATCTCAGGTCTCACTATTGGCCTTCTTGATATCTCCAAGCCACGCGGCAATTTGTTTCTGAACCGCATCGAAGAACTGCTCACCGAACGCGGTGCAAAGGTCTTGCGATTCTCGAAACCAACGTTTACCAAACCTGCACCGGTTGACTTGCGACAAGAAATTGCCACACAGTGCAACTTGGTCATAGAAGCACTTGCTGATTGAGGCAGTTGCACGTCATGCAGTGTGCATGACATTTCAGATCTAGAACTTCGTGGCATCCCTGGTGTCTTTGTCGCTACCGAAGAGTTCATCAGTGCTGGTACTGCGCAGTCAGTCTCGCTTGGGTTGCCCAGCATGAAGCGGGTGTACACCACCCATCCTGTGCAAGACCGAACAGACGAAGAAATGGTCGCAATGGCTGATCAGTTCTTTCTTGAAATCCTTTCCTGCATTACATCGGGCGAGTAACGCTTCGTAGCCAAGTATCATCGTGGAGTGCTCCCCGCTACCCGAATCTTGATGCTGCGCCATGGCCAGAGCGAATGGAACGCACAAGGTCGTTGGCAGGGGCAAGCAGATATTGAACTCACAGATCTTGGTGTTGACCAAGCGCGAGCAGCGGCACAAAAGCTCGGCATGTTTGATGCAATTGTGTCCAGCGACTTATTGCGCGCTCGCACTACAGCCACCATCATCGCGAACAGTCTCGGTGCAGGGCTGATGGATCCAGACGTTCGTTTACGTGAAACTGATGTGGGCGAATGGCAAGGACTCACCCACAACCAAATTGAACGCGATTGGCCGGGCTATTTGGAATCGCATCAGCGTCCACCTGGTTTCGAATCGGATGAATCAATTATTTCGCGGGTGACTGATGCGCTCGTTGCTATTGCAACGCAATTTGCTGGGGGCGAAGTATTAGTAGTTGCCCATGCCGGAGTGATCCGTGTGATGCGCAGATCTCACAAAAAAGTTGATTCACGTATTTACAACTTGGGCGGATGCCAGTTCATTGTGCGCCCTGGTTCGCCAAGCCCAATTGAGATCGGCGACATTGTTGATTTACTCGAGCACGGCGCCATCGGCGAAGAGCTCTAACTTCATGTTTTCTCGTTTCGTCGATGACTCCTACGCAGCCCCTGTTCGCAAGAATCTCGACCGCCTTGTATGGGGTCGCTTAGCTTCAAACGCTTGCTACAGGTTCGCTCCGCCGTTCATTGCAGTCATCGCCCGCGGGCTTGATGTCAGCGTGGCGCAAATGGGAGTTGCACTGATGATCGGCGAATTCGCTGGGCTTGGGTCTCCCATCTTGGGGCGAATTGTTGATCGTGGTAACCGAATTACATCAATGACTATTGGAATGGTCGCACTCACGCTCGGAGTCATTGGCGCAGCTACTTCCACCACGATTGTCCAGTTTGCAATTTCAATGTTCCTCTTGAGCGGGGCAAAGGTGCTGTTCGATACTGCGCTCATTGTTTGGGTAAATGATCACGTCGAGTACGAACGCCGCGGACGCATTGTCGGAATCATCGAAACATCGTGGGCACTGTCGTTATTCATAGGCGTTGCAGTAATGGGTATTGCAACGGCTCTTATTTCGTGGCGCGCCGGATTCATCGTTGGTGCAATCGGTATGGCCATTACGGGTTCACTGATTGCTAGTGCA
>CAMDBY010000138.1 GCA_945889575.1 Bifidobacterium breve | reverse complement strand
GAGTTCTGTGCCTTAGCCATATTCTCGTCAAAACAGAAGCAGAAGCACAGACAGTCCTCGCGGACCTCAAATCAGGTACCAAGTTCGCAGATGAAGCAGCAAAGAAGTCCATCGAACCTGGAGCCGATAAGTCAGGTGGCTCATTGGCCAACGGCAATCAGCCGTGCCAAGCACTCGCAAGCTTGCAAACTTCATTCGACAAAGATTTCATGATCGGCGCAGTTGCTGCAAAGCCTGGAGTTCCCACCGGACCAGTAAAAAGTTCATTTGGATATCACATCATTTTGAGTGCGCCATTTGCTGACGTGAAAGATTCTGTCGCAACTGTTGTTGCCGAAAACCCTGGCACCACTCTCCTTGCTGGCTACATGTCAACAACTGACATCAAAGTCAATTCCACATACGGAGTTTGGAACGGCGCAACCGCCACCATTAGCTAATGCCACGCATCGTTGTTGTCGGTCTCGGGCCAGGTAATCCAGGTCTTATCACTGCTGACACTCTTGCTGCAATAAACTCCATTTCTGTGCGGTTCCTGCGCACAATTCATCACCCATCTGCGCACTTAGTCACTGACGCAACGTCGTTCGACCATTTGTATGACAGCGCCCCATCATTCGACGATGTGTACCGAGACATTGCACTCACGTTGGTCGATGCGGCCAAGCAATACAGCGAAGTGCTGTACGCAGTTCCCGGCTCACCAACTGTTCTTGAAAAGTCAGTTGCTCATTTACGCGCACGCAATGACATTGAACTTGTCGTTCTTCCCGCAGTTTCTTTTTTGGAAGACGTGTGGAGAGCGCTCAACATTGACCCCATCGAAGCTGGTGTCCGGCTGATTGATGGCCATGTCTTTGCTCAGGCCGCTGCGGGAGTTTCAGGACCAATGTTGGTGGCTCACACACATGCCAATTGGGTGTTGTCAGATATCAAATTGTCTATTGATGACCCAGACCCAGAGACCGAGGTCATCTTGCTGCACCATCTCGGCCTTCCCGACGAACAGATTGCCCACACGACGTGGAGCAACATGGATCGCACTCTTGAAGCCGACCACCTCACGTCTATGTACATTCCACATTTAGGAACACCGGTGGCCCATGAGTTGGCACAG
This sequence comes from Bifidobacterium breve, assembly GCA_945889575.1. Lineage (GTDB taxonomy): Bacteria > Actinomycetota > Acidimicrobiia > Acidimicrobiales > Ilumatobacteraceae > UBA2093. Next base: position 3,363 of record CAMDBY010000138.1, on the reverse strand, counting down.
TTTCATGAGCTAGCACGCACATTGCGCAAAGAATGCCCATGGGATGCCGAACAAACTCATCAAACATTGGTGCGTTATCTCATTGAAGAAACGTACGAAGTTGTTGATGCCATCTCTCGACTGAATGAAGACGACCCGTCAACCGATGTTGATCTCATCGAAGAATTGGGTGACTTGTTGTACCAAGTTGAGTTTCATGCCGCAATTGCAGAAGAGCAAGGCCGCTTCACCATGGCCGATGTCGCACGCACAGTGCATGACAAATTGGTGTCACGGCATCCTCATGTTTTCTCTGATGTTGTTGTGTCGTCGTCACAAGATGTTGAGAACAATTGGGAAGCCATCAAGAAAGCTGAAAAGCCAGAGCGTTCTGGCCCCTTCGATGGTGTCGTTGAAGCTGCACCGGCATTGTCATTTGCTACCAAAGTGCAGCAACGCGCTTCCCGACTCGGATTCGATTGGGCTAATTCAGACGGGCCCTTAGAAAAAGTTGCCGAAGAACTACAAGAGGTGCATAACGCCATCGGCATCGGTGATCCAGAGTCCACCATGGTGGAAGTAGGCGATCTCTTTTTTGCTGTTGTCAATGTGGCCCGACATCTCGACATAGACCCAGAGAGTGCTTTGCGTTCTGCGGTCTTTAAATTTCGTGCACGGGTCGAAGGCGTCACCCACTTAGCGGCCAGCCAGGGCCGTGAAATGGCATCTTTGTCTGCCTTGGAACTTGATGAACTATGGGAAGTGGTTAAGTCCCACCCAACTCACTAGCGTTCTAGGTATGAGTGAAATCGTCGAAGTAGTTGGCCGCGAAGTTTTAGATTCTCGCGGTAACCCAACAGTCGAAGTAGAAGTAGTGCTTGACAGCGGTGCAACCGGACGGGCCATCGTTCCATCAGGCGCTTCAACAGGTGAATACGAAGCAGTGGAACTTCGTGACGGCGGTTCTCGTTACTTGGGTAAGGGCGTCTTACGCGCAGTTGAAAATGTGAACAACATCATCGCTCAAGTTGTCATAGGTATGGATGCCACTAATCAGCGCGCCCTTGACAATGCACTCATCGAACTTGACGGAACTGAAAACAAATCACGTCTCGGCGCAAATGCAATGCTCGGAGTCAGTTTGTCTGTTGCTCATGCCGCAGCAAGTGAATTAGAACTACCGCTGTATCGCGCTATCGGTGGTCCACATGCACACGTATTGCCTGTCCCCATGATGAATGTCATTAATGGCGGCGCACATGCAGACAACAATGTTGATCTTCAAGAATTCATGATCATGCCGGTTGGTGCACCAAGTTTCCGCGAAGCAGTTCGTTGGGGCGTTGAGACCTACCACACTCTGAAAAAGGTTCTTGCTGATCGTGGCCTATCTACGGCTGTTGGCGACGAAGGCGGATTTGCTCCGAACTTGTCAAGCAATGAAGCTGCCGTTGCAATTCTTGTAGAGGCAATCGAAAAAGCCGGATACACACCAGGTACTGACATTGCAATTGCACTTGACCCCGCCATGAGCGAGCTATACCGCGATGGCGCGTATCACCTCACTGGCGAAGGCAAAGTGTTCACTGCGCCACAGATGGTTGAGTGGTGGGCATCGCTCGTTGAGCGCTACCCCATTGTCAGCATCGAAGATGGTATGGCAGAAAATGACTGGAGCGGCTGGGCTCAGATGACTGCTGCGCTCGGTTCTCGCATTCAACTAGTCGGCGATGACTTGTTCGTCACTAACACGCGTCGCCTGCAAATGGGAATAGATCAGTCAGTTGCAAACAGCGTTCTCATCAAGGTCAACCAAATTGGAACTCTGAGCGAAACTCTCGACACAGTTGAATTAGCTACACGCCATTCCTATACAAGCGTCATGAGTCATCGCAGTGGAGAAACTGAAGATTCAACCATTGCTGATCTTGCGGTTGCAACGAATTGCGGCCAAATCAAAACTGGTGCACCTGCGCGAAGCGACCGTGTCGCTAAGTACAACCAACTTCTACGCATTGAAGAAATGCTCGGCGACACTGCCCGCTTCCGTGGCCGTAGTGCTCTTGCGCCCCTGAAGTAACGAACATCTGTTCGTGTGCCACGGTTCGCTCCGTGTTTCACGCCACAATAGAGACGTGGCTCCACGTTTCTTGAACCCCCTCTCGCGGCTGCGCTCACGCACGCGCGATGTCACAGGTTCACTCGTGCGCCCCACCCCCATCGATCAGCGCATCGCACGCAATCCGTTAACTCGCTGGATAGCCCGCCTCGCACTTGCCACCGTGGTCGTTGCCGGCGGCACGTCCTTATTCTTTTTCCCCTTAATGGACTTCGTGACGCAACGCTCGGCAATTGCTGAAAGAAATTCAGAGTTCTCTGCCCTTGCTGATGCAAACGAGCAATTGCAGACCGAAGTCAACGCCCTTCAAACACCCGAAGGTATCCGCAATGCGGCGCGCGCCCAATTGGGTTATGTCCTACCGGGTGAACAACGCCTCTCGCTTGTCCCGATGCCCAAACTGCCGACCGACCTGCCACCCACATGGCCGTACACGCTGATTACTGAAATCTTGACCGTGCGCAATGCCACCAGCGGCACCCCATCTTCTCCGCTTGCTCCCTTAGCCCCGTAACAGGATCGGCCTCAATGGCTCCATGCGAGCCCACCCAATTTCACTCGGTAGTGTTCCTTTTACTGTCTTACCGACTATGGGGGTTTTGAAATGGGTGGAAGCATTCTTGGAAATCGGGTTCTTCGTAAAGAAGATCCAAAATTTCTTACAACAGGCGGCGTATACGTCGATGACCTTTTAGATGAACCGGCACTTGTGGGTGCACTTCATGTCACTTATGTTCGCAGCACTGTCGCACACGGCAACATCACAGCCATAGACACTTCCGATGCAGCGTCAATGCCAGGCATCGTTGTGGTGCTCACAGGCAAAGACCTCGGACTTGAACCAGTACCGTCCGCATTTAATCCTGCTGCGACTCGCACTCTTCTTGCCATCGATAAAGTGCGCTTTGTTGGTGAACCGATTGTTGCCATTGTCAGTAACACACGCGAAGAAGGCGAAGACGCCATTGATGCTGTCATCATTGATTACGACGTGCTTCCTGCACTCATCGATCTTGAAGAAGCAATGGCCAGTTCTACCTTGTTGTATGAGGCATGTGGAAGCAACGTAGTTTTCGACTCAATGGTTCTCGGCCTGCCCGACAACACTGGCGATGCGTACTTTGCCGATTGCGAAGTTGTAGCAAAAGGTCGCTTCGTGAACCAACGCGTTGCACCATGCCCACTCGAGGTTCGCGGTGCTGCTGCTGCCTGGGGCAAAGATGGTCGACTTACTCAATGGCTCTCTACACAGCATGCACAAGGTG
>CAMDBY010000137.1 GCA_945889575.1 Bifidobacterium breve | reverse complement strand
CAGCGGTTTGTACTGCGTTCCCTGTGAGGCCTATTACACAGAAGATGATCTTGACGGGGAAAACTGCCCCATCCACAAACGCCCCGTACAACATGTTGAAGAAGAGAACTACTTCTTCCGCTTGTCACGCTTTGAACAACGCCTCATTGATTGGTATTCATCACACCCGAGCGCTGTAGTGCCGGAACACCGAGTGAATGAAGTACTCGGATTCATCAAACAAGGACTTCAAGATTTTTCTGTCAGCAGAAAAACTCTGACATGGGGTATCCCCCTTCCGTTCGACCCATCACACGTTGCCTATGTATGGTTTGACGCACTTGCTAACTACATCACCGCAATCGGTTACGGCTCTGACGATGAAATGTTCAACAAATGGTGGCCCGTTGATCACCATCTCATCGGAAAAGACATCATTCGCTTTCACAATGTGTACTGGCCTGCCATGTTGATGTCGGCAGGCATTGAACCACCAACTGGTTATGCAGTCGGCGGCTGGCTGCTTGTTGGCGGAGAAAAGATGTCGAAGACATCAGGAAATGTGGTGAACCCTCTTGACCTTGTTGACGAATTCGGTGTTGATGGTTTCCGTTATTACGTACTTAGTGATACGTCATACGGCAACGACGGAGACTTCACATACGAAGGCCTTGTATCGCGATACAACTCTGACCTTGCAAACAACCTCGGCAACCTTGCGGCACGCATTGCGTCTGTTGTTGACAAGAAGTGCGCTGGCCTTGGTACCGCGCCTCACCCAGATAGCCCGTTGGCCGCGGCCGCCAAAGATGCCGTTGCCGAAACGTCTGCATGTTGGCAATTAGTGCAGCCAAGTCGCGCACTTGAAGCAACATGGTCTCTCATTCGCGCCACCAATGCACATCTTGAGAATCATGAACCATGGAAAGCAGAGCCAAGCGATCAGCTGAACACTGTGATGGGCGATGCACTCGAGGCTTTACGCATCGTCACATTGCTTGCGTTTCCAGCTATTCCCGATACTGCTCGTGAAATTTGGCGTCGCATCGGAATGACAACAGACATTGAACAATGTCGCATTCCTGTCGATACTGCGTGGGGCCTATACCGCGCCGGCTCTCCTGTTGAAAAAGGAACACCGCTCTTTCCTCGACGCACAATCGCATGAGCACCGCTATCACCGGGTGGACAGATACGCACTGTCATATCCACGACGACAAAATGACCTCAGTGCCTGCCGAAAGTTTGCAACGAGCACGTGATGCCGGAGTCGAACGCTTCGTAGTTATCGGCACCGATGCTCCGACGTGTGAGCAAGCAATTGCTATTGCATCGCAACACGACGATGTGTGGGCAACAGTGGGACTACACCCACACGACGCAACGCAAGGCACAGATTCAATACTTCCGTACATCACTCAACCACGCGTAGTTGCCATTGGTGAATGCGGTCTTGATTACTACTACGAGCATTCTCCGCGCGATATACAGATGCGCGTCTTTGCAGAACAGATTGCACTTGCAAAACAACATGACCTCACGTTGGTAATCCACACACGCGACGCATGGGATGACACCTATGCGGTACTAGATGCAGAGGGAATGCCCCAGAACACCATCATTCATTGCTTTTCTGGCGGCCCAAATGAGGCCCAAGAATGTCTTAATCGTGGTGCCTATTTGTCATTTAGCGGAATCGTGACTTTCAAGACCGCACATAAACTACGAGAGGCCGCGTTGCTGTGCCCTCTCGACAAAATTCTCATCGAAACAGACAGCCCGTTCTTGGCACCGATTCCGCACAGAGGCCGCCCTAACGAGCCAGCCCACGTTGGACTTGTTGGCACCGCCATTGCAGATCTTCGTGGACTCGATGTGGCTGAGTTTGCATCAATTACCTCGGCGAATGCTCTCGCAGCATTTCCTCGCATACATTCGTAGGCACATGGATATCTCTCCCGTCGACAAGAACCGCATGACGGTGGCCATGGTTGTCACAGCCATTTTCCTTGCCGTGGCATTTATGGCATCAGGGAACTCTGGCAATGAAACTGTCACAACGGTCGCAGATGTCACGTCTACTACCTACGACCTTGGCCTCGGACTTGATTCAAATGTTGATGCTCCTGCCAACCTTGATGGCCCTGTCAGTGCTGACCCAAATGGGCAAGGTCAGATTGCGTACCCAGCTGACAACTCAGGTCGCATGGTGCGCGGCAATGCCACCTACAAACGCTTGCCAGATTCAGTGAAGAACGGTTGCTCAACCACTCTTGTTCCGCTCGGCGCCACCATCACTGTCTTGAATTTGAACAATGGACGAAAAGCCACTTGCATCAACATCAATATCGGCCCCATGTCTGGCTCGTTTGACATCACATTGAATACCGCGGTGTTCGAAGCAATTGCTGAACTCGTTGATGCACCACTTCCAGTGGAGCTGACCTGGTGACGCTTTCACGCACTGATGCTTCACACCAATTAGATGGTGCTGGTTTACGCGCGAAGCGCGCGCTGGGGCAAAACTTTGTTGTTGATGCAAATACCGTGCGACGCATTGCGCGCCTTGCAGACGTTGAAAATCACCCGCATGTTTTAGAAATTGGCGCTGGTCTCGGATCACTCACTCTTGCACTAGCTGAAGTTGCTACTGGCGTCACTGCAATAGAAGTTGATGAAGCTCTGTTGCCACTTCTTAATGAAAATGTTGGCGAGCTTGCCAATGTCACAGTGGTTCACGCCGATGCCATGCAACTCGATTGGCCAGCACTTCTTGGCGATCACACCGACTGGGTGTTGGTTGCAAACCTTCCATACAACGTTGCTACCCCACTAATTGCTGACGTTCTTGACTTTGTTCCGCAGGTGTCACGCATGTTGGTGATGGTGCAAAAAGAAGTTGCTGACCGATTTGCTGCCTCACCTTCCACCAGCGCATACGGCGCACTCAGCGTGAAAGTTGCGTTCCATGCAACGGCGCGTGTTGTTGGTCAAGTACCAGCATCTGTGTTTTTACCGCGACCCAATGTTGAATCATCATTAGTGGAAATTACTCGCCGCACTACCCCGCTAGACGCTTCTGTTGACAAAGCAAAACTCTTTGCACTGGTCCGAATGGGCTTTGCAAAGCGACGCAAGATGTTGCGTGGTTCTTTAGCCGGCAGTGTGGAAGCGCAACACTTTGAGGCAGCAAACATTGCTCCAACGGCACGCGCAGAAGAACTTTCCGTTCACGACTGGCTGCGGCTTGCACACATTCTGGAAGACAGTCACAAGTGACAAAAATCATCGCGCCCGCCAAACTCACGTTGTCTCTCGTGATCACAGGTGTTCGTAGCGATGGCTTTCATCTCATCGAAGCTGAAATGGTGTCACTCGATATCGCAGACATCATCGACATCAGTGATGCAGCAACAACCACACTCACTATGTCTGGTCCGTATGCAATCGGAGTTCCTACTGATGAAACAAATCTTGTATCTCGGGCGCTCGTTCTTGCAGGCCGCACAGCGCGGGTTCACATTGAGAAAAACATTCCCCACGGAGGTGGTCTTGGGGGTGGTTCAACAGACGCAGCCGCTGTGTTGAAGTGGGCGCAGTGGTCTGATGTGTCCGCAACAGCACGACTTGGTGCAGACATTCCGTTTTGTTTTGTTGGTGGTCGGGCACTTGTCACAGGGATTGGAGAAATAGTCACTCCGTTGCCCCACGAAGACAGGAACGTCACCCTGTTTCTTCCGCCAATATCAGTATCCACACCGGCCGTGTACCGCGAATGGGACGCCATGGGCGGACCAAAAGGGCCACATGGAAACGATCTTGAACCTGCTGCAGTCAGCGCATTTCCCGATTTAGGAATCTGGCGCGATCGCGTTGAATCGGCCATTGGATCAACACTTCACCTGGCGGGTTCTGGCAGCACTTGGTTTGCGGACGGCCATGTACACCAAGGGTTAGATCAGATACCTGACGTGCAGGTGGTCTACGCAACAACCCGCCCCTGAGGGACCGAGAAGTAACGGACTTCTAGTTAGAAATGTTTATTTGCGACGCTGGTGGCGTGTGCGACGAAGCATTTTTTTGTGCTTCTTCTTGCGCATGCGCTTGCGGCGCTTCTTGATCAGCGAACTCATAAGGCATATGAACCTATCGGGACAATGACGAAAACAAAAATCCCGATACCGTATTGCGCACGGTCCGGGGTCGTTCAAAGGCAGGACAACGGGTTTTGATCCCGTGAATAGGGGTTCGAGTCCTCTCCCCGGAACAAATGACAAGCAGTCGAGCCACGAAGTGACAACCACTCCCTTGACCTGGGGCCCAGACGGGGTCTGCGCAATCATCCTTGCCGCCGGCGAAGGCTCTCGCATGAAGTCTGATCTTCCAAAGCCCTTGCACGAAGTGTGTGGCAGTTCCATGGTGATGCATGTTGTGCACTCTCTCGAATCAATCTCACTTGTTGCAACTGTCGTTGTTGTCGGACATCGTGCACCAGAAGTAAAAGCACAT
>CAMDBY010000136.1 GCA_945889575.1 Bifidobacterium breve | reverse complement strand
GTATCCGGCATGCCAAAACTTGTTATTGGCAGCACGCGGCTTGGGATCCGGGGGAGTCATCACCGGGTTTCACGGTTTTGTTGAACCTGAGTTACGAACATTGCTGGGTATTCCAGAAGGCACCTTGATTGCTGCATCTATTTCTCTTGGTAAACCCGCGGGGAATCATGGCCCTGTACGGCGCGTGCCAATGGCAGGTCTTGTGTACGGAGATGTATGGGGTGAATCACCTGCGTGGGCAATTGATCCGCCTGGGACGTCCTTTACAAAAGGTGGTCCGCCTACTTGATTGCCTGATTCGCAATTCCGGTAGGGGTGATGCCAAGTTTCTTTCGAACTTCTGCGAGTGGTTGGTCGAGCATGTCTTCCCATTTCACACACTGAATATTTGGTGAGCGTCGTCCGAGTTCCCATCCGTCAGCAATGGCATCCATGAATTCGGTGATGCGGTGTGGTGAGAGAAAAGTCATACGCGTCATGGATACTGACATCCACATTCCGAAATACGGAAACCGCACTTGACCAAAACCGAATGATTGCAATGCAATCTCGCCAGCAGGACTCGAGTCGTATCCAGTAACAACGTGTTGAAAGTCGTGAGTTTGGTAGGCCCGAAGGACTGCTGATTCCATCTCTGGTGGCATTCCTTCGAGGATCCCCTCTGACTTGAACTTCTCGTGCATTGCCTTGTAGTTCGTTGCAAGCCCAATCGTGAGGTTGTTGCTGATGATCCAGTCGTGGAACGCGCGTCCAAGGCTTCCAGCGGGAAGCCGTTCGAGTACTTCGATTTGTAACGGAGTGCTGTTATACAAGCTGCCGTTAGTCAGACTTTCAAATTCACCTGTTTCGGTCATTTGTGCAACATAAGAATCCTTTGTTGATTCATCTGCATATTGCCACCACTCGTTGAAGAGAATATGAACGCCGTTTTTGTATGGGTCGTCAAAAGTCTTTAGTAAGGACTCTGCGAAGTCTCGGTCGATCATCTTCTCGCGAATTGCCATTGTGTCCTTTACGCGCGAGCAAACTCACGAATGACGCGACCTGGACGAGCTCCTGTATGAGTTCCTTGTTCAGTCACAACTTGACCGTTCACAATTGTTGCTGCGTAGCCGCGTGACTTAATGAGTAAGCGACCAGTTTGGTTTGGAAAGTCGTTCACATATGTTGGTTGACCCGATGCCACTGTTTGTGGATCAAAAATGTTGATGTCTGCAAAGTTGCCGACTTCGAGAGTGCCGCGCTTCTTTAAGCCCAACACTTCTGCAGGCATTTTGGTGAGTTTGCGAATGGCCTGAGGCAATGTGACAACGCCACGTGCGCGGTACCAGTACTGCAAGTAATGCGTGGTGGCGTCTGCATCACAGATCTGGCCAATATGTGCACCTGTGTCTGCAAGACCTGGGTACACATGGTCAAGCGCGAGGAAATCCTCAAGGTCAGATGTATTGCGGTTAAAGAACCACGTATTGAATAGTTCGAGGCCGTTGCTTTCAATCAGTCGATCAATGACGAGTTCAACTGGGTGAACACCAGCGGCTTCAGCAAGTTGCGCAATTGATACGCCATTTTGTTCGTTGTAGTCTGGCGAAAATTCTGTTCCTAATGGGTAGATGTGATTCGGGTCGTACCACATGCCTTTCTCTTTGCCTTCCGCAACAAGTTCTGCGCGCGTTGCTGCGTTACGTAGGGCCGCAACACGATCTTCGATGGTGGGCAGGTCCATTAGTGCGCGCCATTTCTTTCCTTTCACAGGAGAGATTTGCGCAAGCCCGCACAGTGAACCGCTCGGGCGAGTCATGCCGGCAGACGTAATGCGGCCAGAGTTGGCGCGAGTGTTGTTGAGGAAATTTCCGAACCCTTCGGCTGAACGCTTGTCGCCATTGCCCACACCGCCAGAGAACAGAACATCTCCGCATGCTTCTGACATTGACTGCAACAGATCAAATTCGTGAGCTGCTTTTGTTGCGAAGTCATTGACCGCTTGGAAAATTCCACCACCGCCGGCATTCAAGCCATCAGCAATGGCGAGGTACTCATCTTTGGGTGCAAGAGTGCCTGGCACGTAACGGCCATCTGGAACAACATGCAACAAAATGCGCGATGTTGAGAAACCAACTGCACCACCTGCAACTGATTCAGCAACAATGTCGCTCATGCGTTGTAGTTCTTGTGCGGTTGCAGGCTCGTCACTAAGTGACCGTTCGCCCATCACGTTGTAACGCACTGCACAATGCCCAACCATGCCAACAATGTTGAGAGCTGGATTCAGTTTTTCAACTGAATCTAAGTACTCGGGGTATGTCTCCCAGTCCCATGCAAGTCCATTCAAGATTGCATCGCGCGGAATGTCTTCGACGCTCTCCATCATCTCAGCGAGGAATTGTTCGTCACCTTTTGCAACAGGAGCAAATGTGACGCCGCAGTTCCCCATCAAAACCGTGGTGACGCCATGCCATGAACTGGAAGTCATCAGTGGGTCCCAGCCCACTTGTGCGTCAAGGTGGGTGTGAAGGTCAATAAACCCAGGAGTCACGGCAAGACCTTTGGCGTCTATTTCTCTCGCGCCAATTTCGCCGGTGAGGTCACCAATGAATGTGACGGTGTCTCCATCGATTGCGATGTCGGCTGTGTAGCCATCGCGGCCTGTGCCGTCGACGATGAGTCCATTACGGATAATAAGGTCATGTGCCACGAGAGCCCCCCAAGTGTGCGGTTTCTAGAACGATACACACTGCGTTCGGGGTCTGTGTAGGTGGATGTCCTAGTCTTAGCCCTTACCTAAATCGATGGAGGAATCACATGTCAGACATGAGCGTGCAGTCACTGTTTTCAGTGAAAGGGAAAGTTGCCCTAGTGACCGGAGGGTCGCGTGGAATCGGAGAAATGATTTCTGCCGGACTTTTGGCCAATGGTGCCAAGGTCTACATCTCGGCTCGTAAGGCGCAAGCGTGCGATGAGGCAGCAAAGCGCCTGATGGACACGTACGGCGGAGAGTGCATTTCTATTCCTGCAAACGTGGCCGAGATTGACGGAATTGAAGCGTTGGTTGGAGAAATTAACAAGCGCGAAAAGTATGTCGACATTCTGATCAACAATGCCGGTGTGTCATGGGGTGCACCAATTGAGGAATTCCCTGAAATTGGTTGGGACAAGGTCATGGACACCAATGTGAAGGGTGTCTTCTTTCTTACTCAGAAACTGCTTCCGTTGTTGCAGGCTCGCGCCACAAAAGACAACACGTCACGCATCGTGAATATTGGTTCAATTGATGGCATCGGCACTCCAAGTTTTGAAACCTATTCGTACGGTCCATCGAAAGCTGCAGTGCATTCACTGACCAAAGTTCTTGCAGGTCGTTTGGCTTCGCGTCACATCATTGTTAATGCAATTGCACCAGGACCATTCCCAACGTGGATGTTGTCAACTGGAGTTGGCGGCGGCGGAGACGTTGATAACACGGACTGGGAAACAGTTGGTCGTATGAACCCAAGTGGTCGTGTTGGCACGCCAGAAGACATCGCCGGTTTGGCGTTGTACCTGTGCTCGCGTGCAGGTGCATTCACGGTTGGTGAAGTCATCACCTGTGACGGCGGTTCGCTTCTGCGATAAGGTTCGCCTGATGACGGCGGGGGCTCAACAAAATAAACGCATGCAGTGCACTGCATATGCCTCTATTGGGGCCGGCCTAATTCATGGAGTCGCCGTTGGTCTTCACGCCGATCACGCATCTTTGGCCAGAGTATTTATGGCTCTGGCATTTGCCCAAGTGTTTTGGGGGATCGTTGCGATCAGTCGGCTGCAATGGTCTGTCGTCCTTGGTGGGATTGCAATCAATGGCACCGCAATTGTTGGCTGGATTCTGACTCGTACCTCTGGTATTTCCTTTATCAGTGGATTAGAAATTGCAGAGAAGCCCCAACCCGCGGACACGTTGGGCGCATTGCTTGCCGCAACGGCGATAGGTGCATCGTTATGGGCATGGCGTCAACGAGATGTGCCAATCAGAGAGACGGCGCATCTCAATGCTGTGTACCTCACTAGTGCACTCACACTGGTCGCACTGTGGTCGGTCACCGGACATGCGCATGCACATATTCGAAACATTGCTTTGACGGATTCGGGGCTCTCAGTCAATGCAGACGGTGTCATCATCTCTCCAAGCACAATCGCTCCGGTAGACATTTCTACTTCGACCAGCGCTGTTCCAACTTCATCCGGTACAGCGAATTCAATTGCCACTAAGAAGAAAACTGTGATCGCTGCGCCAACAACAGTTGCTAACACGACTACGACAACGATTAATCATCCGCACGCGTTGACCACTGCTCAAGCTTTGGCTGCGGCATCTGGTTGGCCGCGTCCGTATGACCCCGCAAGCCCAATTGATTTTTCAGGAATTGGCGGCGTGACCACTGAACAGGCTGCGCGAGCCACAACGCTTATTCAGTCCGCCCAGCGTGATCTTCCTAAATTTGCAAAGTTTTCCGATGCTGAGAAGAACGGGTACGTGTCAATTGGCGATGGGGCTACTGGTTTTGAGCATTACATTAAATATTCGCTA
>CAMDBY010000135.1 GCA_945889575.1 Bifidobacterium breve | reverse complement strand
GCCTTGTTCACAAATCCAAGGCCCACTTCAGCCAACATGGCTGGTGTTGCACCGAGTGATGAGCTGAGAGCATCCCATTCATCAGGTGCCCAACCGAGTCGAAAAGACCGCGCAACGTCGCCAGCCAAACCGCGATCACGCAAGTATTCGCGAGCAGTTCGCGCATCAGGTGATTCAAGAAGACGCTCGTGATACCAATCAACTGCACGTTCCATCAGAGCTTGCAATTCTTTGCGATGCTTACGTTCACCATTTCCAGCACCCGATGTGTAGTGAAGTTCGATTCCGGCTTTGCTGGCAATGCGTTCTACGGAACCAACGAAGTCCAGATGTTCCATCTGCTGGACGAAAGTAAATACATCGCCTTTTACCCCGCAGCCGAAACACATGTACCTGCCCGTTTCATCGTTCACACTGAACGATGGCGAACGTTCAGAATGAAAAGGGCAAAGACCGACTTGGCTGCGGCCTGTGCGGCGAAGTTGGGAATATGGTGACACCACGTCTGACAAAGTGACAGAGGACCTGACCTTTTGAATATCGTCCTCAGCAATGCCCATGGCATGACATTAGTGCGCCGAGAGAGGACCTACGACTGCGCAGTTGGCGTAGAGCGAAGTGAGGCGACAATCGAGACCACAAGAATCATGGCAATGACTGCTAACGACGCTGCGATGGGCATATGCCACCAATACGACAAAACCATCTTCACGCCAACAAACGCCAAGATCACTCCAAGCCCAGTCTGCAGGTACTGGAAGCGGTCGCGCATGTCTGCGAGAAGGAAGTACAGCGACCTAAGTCCGAGAATTGCAAAAGCATTCGACGCAAAGGCAATGTACTGCTCGTTGGTCACAGCCAGAACGGCCGGCACGGAGTCAACAGCAAAGATGACGTCGGTGATTTCTACCAAGACAAGGACGGCCAACAGTGGTGTGGCTAATCTCTTGCCGTTTACCCTTGTAAACAATTTTTGACCATCAAGTGTGTCTGTTGACGGGACAAAACGGTGGAAGATCTTCATTGCTCGACTCTTTGAAGGGTCAAAGCCGTCATCGTGAGTTTGTAACAATTTGATACCGGAATACAGAAGGAAAAGACCAAAAATTATCAGCGTCGCCTTGAATGCATTGATAATGGCTATGCCTGCGAATATAAAACTTAGCCGCATCGCAATAGCTCCAAAAATACCCCAGAAGAGAACTCGGTGTTGATACTGCTTTGGGACTTGAAAATGAGCAAATAACACGGCCCACACAAACACATTGTCAATACTGAGACTTTGTTCAATGAGGTATCCGCCCATGTATTCTCCAGCTGCTGCCGAGCCGAACTCCCACAGGATGACTAACGCAAAAAGTAAGCCAAGACTGACCCAGACGATGGACTCGATGGCTGCTTCACGCGCATGAATCTCGTGGGCCTTACGGTGAATCACCAAGATGTCGATCAGCAACATCGCTGCGAGTATGGACAACAGAAAGGGCCAATGCCATCCCTCGATGGCGAGGTCAACCTTTCCGCTGGATGAACCAGTACCAGACGCGACGAGTGAACCGAGGGAGAACATCTGGTCGATGATAGTTGACTATTTGGTGTCTGTCTTGGCACCGCCGATAACAGCCTGAGCAGCTGACAGCCGTGCGATGGGCACACGGTACGGAGAGCAACTGACATAGTTCAGTCCGGCGCGATAAAACAACCCAATTGACTCTGGATCTCCACCATGTTCACCGCAGACTCCCATTTTGAGTCCACGCTTCACCTTGCGACCTCGTTCGGCAGCGATGAATACCAATTCACCCACTCCATTTTGATCAATTGTCTCAAATGGATTGCGCTTCAGCAGGCCCGCTTCTAAGTAGGCGGGCATCATGCGGCTCTCGACATCATCACGGCTGAATCCAAATGTCATTTGCGTGAGGTCATTTGTTCCGAAACTGAAGAAATCAGACACCTCTGCTAATTCATCTGCTCGCAATGCGGCACGAGGAGTCTCGATCATGGTTCCGATAGAGACCTTCGGACGTTTAATAGTTTTTCCACCCTTTTTCGACTGTGGAGCTGGTCGCGAATTGATATCTGCAAGAACCTCTTCCACCCAACTACGAGCCAATGCCAACTCTTCTTTGGTGACGGTGAGAGGAATCATGATTTCCACAATGGGTTCGTACCCCTTGGCGGCGACATCATCTGCAGCCTCCATCAGTGCACGCACTTGCATGGCATAGAGGCCAGGCTTAATAACACCGAGCCGAACCCCGCGAGTACCCAGCATGGGGTTCACCTCGCTCCACTCATGAGCGGCACGCAACAATGTGGTCTCCTCAGCAGACAGTCCAGATGTTGCCTTCTGAATTTCTAGTTCTTCAATGCGAGGCAAGAACTCATGCAGTGGAGGATCAAGCAGACGCACCGTGACAGGAAGTCCAGACATCTCCTTTAGTAACGCCACGAAATCTTTCTTCTGAACTTTCCGTAGTTCTTCGAGGGCAGCTGCTTCTTCTGCTGGAGTGCTCGCAAGAATCATTCGACGAACGACTGGCAATCTGTCTGCTGCTAGGAACATGTGCTCTGTACGGCAGAGTCCGATTCCTTGTGCACCGAGTTCACGAGCTTTCTTTGCATCTTCGTCTGTGTCGGCGTTGGCACGAACATCCATCTTGCCTCTACGCACTTCGTCAGACCATTTCAAAATGGTGTCGAACTCTTTCGGCGGCTTTGACGCCATCAACGCAAGTTGTCCGAGCATTACTTCACCAGTTGTTCCATCAAGCGACAACCAGTCGCCTTCTTTCACTGTCACTCCGTTTGCGGTGAACGACTTGCCGGAAATTTTGACAGCATCTGCACCAACGATTGCTGGAGTGCCCCATCCGCGAGCAACGACTGCTGCGTGGCTGACAAGACCACCACGCGAAGTAAGAATGCCCTTTGCGACCATCATGCCGTGCACATCTTCTGGGCTCGTTTCCGAACGAACCAAGATGACATCTTTGCCTGCCGCGGCAGCGGCCGCTGCGTCATCGGCGGTGAAAAACACTTGACCTACTGCAGCGCCAGGAGACGCCGCTAGACCCTTTGCAATTCCCTTTTCCTGTGTTGCGAACTGTGGATGCAGCACCTGATCAAGATGATCTGCCGCAACTCGCATAATGGCTTCGGTCTTTGAAATCTTCCAGGCCTTCTTGCCCGTGCCCGTTGGCTTAGTCATATCGACAGCCATTTTTAATGCAGCAGCACCAGTGCGCTTGCCGACTCGTGTCTGCAGCATCCACAACTTGCCTTGCTCAATTGTGAACTCGGTGTCACACATGTCTTTGTAATGACGTTCGAGTCGAGCAAAGATCTCCATCAATTCACTATGAATTTTAGGGAACTTCTTCTTCAGTGCATTGAGATCTTCGGTATTACGAATTCCCGCAACAACATCTTCACCTTGTGCATTGACCAAGAAGTCTCCATATGGTTTCGGGTCCCCTGTTGCTGCGTTACGAGTAAAACCAACACCCGTGCCTGAGTTGTCATCGCGATTTCCAAAAACCATCGCTTGCACATTTACTGCAGTGCCCAATTCGTGACTGATCTTTTCTCGCACGCGATACGCGATGGCACGAGGTCCGTTCCACGACCGAAAGACAGCCTCAACTGCGCCACGCAACTGCTTGGCTGGGTCTTGGGGGAACGGCTTGCCAGTGGCTGTAGCAACTGCTTTCTTATAGACCTCGCATAGTTCTTTCAATGCGGGTGCTGGAATATCAGCATCCGTCTTGGCGTGTGCAACTTCTTTTGCCTTGTCAAGAGCATGTTCAAAGACTTCACCGTCAAGACCAAGAACAATGCGGCCGTACATTGAAATGAATCGGCGATACGAGTCATACGCAAATCGTTCGTTGTTTGTTGTTGTTGCCAAGGCAATGACGCTCTTGTCGTTCAGACCAAGGTTCAAGACTGTGTCCATCATTCCGGGCATTGAGAACTTCGCACCTGAGCGAACTGAAACGAGCAACGGGTCTTTAGAGTCACCTAACTTGCGACCCATCTTTTTTTCCAACGCCGCGACATGCTTCGTCATTTCATCCGTAAGGCTCTTTGGCCATCCACCATGCATGTAATCGCGACATGCATCTGTACTGATAGTAAAACCATGCGGAACAGGCAAGTTCAACACGCTCATCATCTCAGCTAAATTGGCGCCCTTTCCACCAAGGAGATCTTTGTACTCCATGGGCGGACGACGGTGTTTGTGATCGAAGGCATAAACGTATGACACTTCGAAAGTCTAGGCGGATAGGGCTTTGCCTCTATCCTTAATACACTTGCGCTATGAGAAGCCCGAAACGCCATGCCATGCGCAATGTGTTCAATGTGTTTGGCTTCCCGACAACCGTTAAGCCGGGTTTTGCCGTATTTCTTGCCTTTTTGGTTTTCCTCTATCCATACCCCTTGGGACTCTGGATGGCTGGTGCGGTCGGCGTCTTCACATTGATACACGAATTGGGTCACGCTTTGGCAGCTCGCATGTCTGGCTGCACCGCATCCATCTCACTTGATTTCATGGTTGCCTACGCCGCCTACGAG
>CAMDBY010000134.1 GCA_945889575.1 Bifidobacterium breve | reverse complement strand
ACTGCTTCGACTTTCTTCTTGGCAACTTTCGCCACCTTCAGCACACCTTTTTCAAGTGCCTGATTGAGAAACTCTTCTGCTTCTTCTTTGCTGACCTTCAAGGCCGGTGCAATTTCTGAAATCAAGTTCACGCGAGCACGCTCGTACATTGTGCGCTCGGCTGCAGACAACGATGCGTCGCGGTTACGCGCTGCCAAGTTACGAACAACTTCTGCTACCTGGTACACGTCGCCACTCTTCAACTTCTCTTGGTGGTTCTTGAAACGGCGTGACCAGTTACTTGGTACGCGAGGGTCTGGCTTAGAAAGCACTTGGACAAGGTCATCAAGTTCTTCTGCGTTCACTGGAGGTCGCACGCCGACTTCGTCCAGCTTCGACATAGGAACCTGGAGGGTCATCTCATTGATGATGGTCTCAAGGATGAGGTACTCCTCTTTTTTCCCCGTACCGAAGAAGTCATGCTTCTTTTTGCCTTTTACTTTGCAGGCGCCATGTTGGGGGTAGATGACGATGTCATCTTTCTTAAATTCCACCCTGCAATTGTAAGGCTTTGAGGGGTCAAAGCCTCATTCAGAACGGGAAAGTTGCCCCTATTGGCGCCCTCGGCAGGAATCGAACCTGCGACCTGCGGATTAGAAGTCCGTTGCTCTATCCGACTGAGCTACGAGGGCATTGAATACAACTCTACCGAGGCTCGGCGAGGAGAAGCTTGCGTAGGAAGGAGAGTGCGTTAATCACACTGAATTGGCGCATCTGATCACGTTGGCCAGGCAGTTGGGAGATACTGGAAAAGGTTTTGCCATCGGGGAATGCGATACCTACACACAGGGTGCCGACAGGTTGGCCATCTTGTTCGTCTGGGCCAGCAACCCCAGTGAGTGCGAGCCCAACACTTGCGTTCAATGTTCGTTGCGCGCCGACAGCCATCTGTACCGCTGCTTGTTCCGACACAACAGGGCCGCGGTCGACTCCGAGCACATCGAACTTCACTTCGCTCGCATAACTAATGATGCCGCCGCGAAAAGTGCGTGACGCGCCAGGGATTGAAGTGATGCGACCGCCGACTAATCCGCCGGTTACTGACTCTGCAATACCAAGTGTCCAACCACGTTGTTCAAGCAGGCCAAGCACTACCGATTCCATGGTGTCTGTGTTCGTCCCGAATACAAGATCATCAGTAAGCGCGCGCACTTTATGCTCCCAAGTACTTAACAGTGCGTCTGCTTCGGCGTCAGTTGCTGCCTTCACAGTGAGTCGAACTTTGATGCCTTCCCAGCCACTTGCAAGAAACGCAAGAGTTGGATTACCAAGTGTTTCAAGTTCATCAATGATGGGGTCAAGTCGTTCGTTCAATGCCGACTCGCTTTCGCCCCACGTACGCAACACCAAACTCTTGATGACACTCGCTTCCCCACTGCGCTCTAGAAGATCAGGCAGCACTGCGCGACTCATCATGTCGTACATCTCATGCGGCACTCCGGGCATTGCGTACATGACCTTGTTACCAACAGGACACATCAGGCCAGGTGCAGTACCGCGAGTTTGTTCAATGATTGTGGCTCCGCGTGGAACTTGGGCTTGATTCAAATTGTTGGGGGCCATGTAGCGGTTTCGAGTTGCAAACAAGTTGGTAATCAATTGCGCAATGTGGTCATTGTGCTCTAGTGGAACGCCCATGATTTCAGCAAGCGCGTCACGAGTGAGATCATCATGTGTTGGTCCGAGGCCACCACAGATAATGACTGCATCAGCGTCTTCAAGTGCCAAGCGAATAGCCGCAACCACTCGTGCCAAATTGTCACCAACTTTGAGTTGCAGGTGAGACCCAATGCCAACAGCGGCTAATTGTTCGCCAATGTATGAAGAGTTGGTATCAACTATCTGGCCGAGCAATAGCTCCGTACCGACGGCAACAACATTGCACTTCATGGCTTTCAGCCTGCCACAGAAGGCTGCATCTGCATGCGCCGAAACGCATAGAAGGCCCACACGAGGAGAACGCCAGCCGCTAGTGCCGCAGACGCTGACAGCAAGTGATACCCGAAAGCTTTACGGATAAAGCCAGACGACAGTCCGGCCAGCCCGCCGCAGAAACTCATCATTAAATCTGCTGAACCTTGCACCGTGACGCGCTTGTCATCGGGAACTGATTCCAGCAACATCGCAGACCCGCCAATGAGTCCGAAGTTCCATCCGATTCCGAGAAACCACAACGCCGGGAACAGTATGAGCGAAGACTCCCCACTAAGAGCAGACATGACAGTTGCTAAAACCAAAATTGAAGCACCAGCGAGTGCGGCGTGATGCGTGCCCTTCTTGTCTGCATATCGCCCCACTAGTGGACTAAATGCAAACATGCCAGCGACATGTAGCGACACAACAAACTGACTGAGTGATTCATGACCGTGCAGCTTCATGTGAACTGGGGTCATTGTCATAACGGCGACCATGGTGACTTGTGAAATAACCATTGAGGCAAGAGCAAGCCGCCCCTTTTGCGTAGCAACGACAATCGTTAGTGCTTCCTTGATGCTGGGAAGCTTCACCGTGCCCTTCGGGCTGATGCCGCCGGCGATGACCAGTGGGTCAGGGCGTAAACGAATAGTGGTGTTGAGAAAAGCGCCAAACAACACGATGCTGGAAAAGACCCATGGGCCTGTGTACTTGGCCCAGCCGAACCAATCTTGACCAGCAATTTGAGCAGGACTAATGAGTAGCGGTCCAAAGACTGCGCCAAATGTTGAAGCAAACACGATGCGGCTCATCGAGCTGGCTCGATTATGTGGTTCCGCTAAGTCAGTTGCGGCGTATCGCGCAAGCAAGTTGGAGGCTTGACCGTTACCGAAGAGAAACAGACCAACCATAAAAAGTGCAAGTGATCGATGTTGCGCACCGACAGCGGCCAGGATTGCACCGACTGTTGCAAGGGCGTACCCCAATTGCAATCCGGGACGTCGGCCACGACGCATCATGATGCGAGATAAGACTTGCGCCATGACTGCGGTGCCCATGGTTGCGGTTGCAGTTGCAATGCCGCCCCACGGAGTCGTGTCTCCCAGAATGTCTTGTACGACGTATGCGCCAACCGTGACTGCAGAAGCAAGAGCTGCGGCTCCGATGATTTGGCCCACCATCAAGGTGCGCAGTGTGCGCTTTTGTATTGCGGCGCGTTCTTGCGGCCTGAGCGCCTCAAGAACCACTAGCGAAGGGCTTTCACCGCATATTGAGCTGCACTCAGCAACGTCAACGCGACCGCAATCCACATGAAAATAGTGAATGTCCACGTTTGATCAATAACGGTGAACGGAGCTAGTGCGAAACCGACAGCTAACTGCTGGCTAAAAGTCTTGACTTTCGCGGTCTTACTGGCAGGCATTGAGACACCCTTTGAACCAACAAAGACTCGATACAAACTGACGATGATTTCACGCGCTGCAATAATGAGAACAGGTACTACCCAGAACACATCACGACTCACAAGAGTAAACATGGCGCCAAGTACCAGGATTTTGTCAGCGAGCGGATCAAGGAACGCACCGCTCCGGGTGATGCCATGCTTGCGAGCCAGATAACCATCGAACCCATCGCTGCTGCACAGCACAATCCACACAACAAGAGCGACATACGAACCACGTCCATCATCGGGAATCAACATGAACAAAAATGGTGATGCAAGAACTCGACCAACAGTGACCATGTTTGCCCAAGTCACAATTGCTGTTTCGTCAAAAGCCATCAGTTACTTCCCTGGTGCTTCTACTGCGATGAGGTCTGGGCCGAATACTTGTTCAACAACAACGGTGTGAAAGCGACCCACTTCAAGATGTTCAGGTACTTGCACTACGCCATCGATTTCCGGTGCTTCACGGAATGAACGAGCAATACCTGGTTCGTCAACGAGGACTTCTATGGTTTCACCAAGCAGAAGGTCGCGACGTTCGGATGAGATGTTGTCTTGTAGTTCGCGCAATTCGGCAAGGCGCTCATTCATGAGGCCTTCTTCCACTCTGTTCGGAAGAGAGAGAGCATGAGTGCCCTCTTCGGGACTAAAGGCGAAGAACCCACACCAGTCGAGTTGTGCGTCACGAACGAACGACAACAATTGGTCGTGATCTTCTTCGGTTTCTCCCGGGTAGCCAACAATGAAGTTGCTGCGGAATGCAGCATCAGGAGACAAAGTACGAATGCGGGCAATGCGTTCAAGGAATCGTGGACCGTCGCCCCATCGCTTCATGCGACGAAGATGCTCTTTGCTTGCGTGTTGTAGCGATAGGTCGAAATACGGAACACCGGTATCCAAAATGGCGTCGATTAATTCATCAGACAAATCGCTTGGGTACAGATACAACAAGCGAACCCAGTCGGCCATGGCCGCAACGTCGCGTACTAACTGCACGATTGAACCTGCACCTAATTCATCAGGGCGGTCTTTTCCATAACTTGCAAGGTCTTGTGCAATCAGCACCACTTCACGAACTTCAAGCTGTTCAACTTCAGTGAGAATTGAGGCAACATCACGACTGCGCTGCGGACCGCGGAAACTAGGGATGGCGCAGAAGCCACAACTGCGGTCACAGCCTTCAGCAATTTTTACATAGG
>CAMDBY010000133.1 GCA_945889575.1 Bifidobacterium breve | reverse complement strand
ACACGCATCTGCATCTCTACGGGAAAAACGAAGCTCGTCCCGGTCGCAAAATGGGCCACATAACCGTCGTTGGCGACGATGTCGACGGTGTGGCTCTTCAAGCGGTAAACATCTGCACCGCAATCACCCGGCGCGACGATTCCAATAATACTGATGTTTAGAACTACGCGATTGAGGCAATGAACAACAACGTGAGAACCACGAAAGCGGGAGCGTTTAACCTTGCGCCGGGAGGAGTTCTTGTGGAGGTCACGCTCATGATGCGGCTGGAAACAAAACGCATCACAGGGTCGAACGCAAGAGTCAGGACGATCAACGGTGTTAAACCGGGATAGCGAAAGAACAGCGCAATAAGAAGCGCGCCAAGAATTAGCTGAATAGCTCCCCATTGATGAAACATCGCGATGATGTTCTTTCCACCTTCAACAGAAGTGTCTATGCCTGCGATGCGCTCAGCTCCGCCATCTGAAGCAAACAAGTGGATACAACTACGCACCACCACCACGAATAAAAGCAACGCTGCCACAATCCGAACGAATTGAAAACCTTCAAAACTCGACGGGTCCGTTGGAAATACTTTATTGATGTCTATGTTCATGATTTTCTCCCTTTCCCAAGGTACGTCAAGTGCCATAACCAGCCGTGAAATGAGCCCTATTCCCCTTCCACACAAAATTCGTTCTGCAACGTACTCGTCCTAATTAAAACGAATTACGAAGTTGCAGATTCTTAAAAGCTTCTGCGTTGGTTACGCAATTGCGTTGGTCATGACAGCTTGCCCAAGCATCCGTAGATTTGGATGAGCATCTGCCACGGCTTTACGTGTTGCTTCCCACCATCCATTAGCTCGGACTGCGGACATGAAAGACACCCAATCCTCTAGTGAATCAAAGTCCAGGACATAGTGCCTACGAGTCACGTCACCGCCGGCCATGGGTTCTAAGAGTCGCGGGTTCTTTGCCCCAAGAGATACGTGAAGAGCTGCTGAAGTGCGTGATGCTTCGGTCAGCAGCATTAGTGCGGCGGGAGTTCCCTCCCAGGTTGTGATTACTGAAATAGTCATTTTATTTTCCTTAATAGATCGAGGTCAGGATGAACACGATGGTTGCGACGGTGAGGGCAAGAACATAAATCTGGTACACAAGCCACGGTTGCTTGACCTCACTTGATCCGAGTGCTGTTCCTTTTTCTGCTGCAGTCATATCTTTAGAGTCGTTCTGGAAAACAAGTAACGCATTGCTTGTGAAGATCCATGACGTCACAGATGTCATAATCGCAATAAATGCAACCAATCGCTTGGTGCTGTCTGACGCCCTTGCAATATCGGCAAATACAATGACTGCAACGATTGCGACAATTGCGATCTGATATACCGCACCAAGGACCATATTCACCCGAGCATTTGCGCCTTGGCGGTTCTTAAATTCTTCCATGTTTATTTCTTTCTTTGTTTGTTAGTTGTTGTGAGTGATTAGAGGCGGTGTATTTCACATCTCTAATCAGATACAAAATTCAACGGACACTTTCATGCCCATAAGTCTTGAGTGTTACACACATTTACAGACTCATTTCACAATCAAGAACATTGAGTCAGAATTCAAACAAGAGCAAGTATTAGGTTCCTCATGCAACCGACCCATACAAGGGTCGAACACCAAGCCCAGCACGGGCGAAAACACCACATCAAATCGCTACTACGTTTCGCTTCATCCCACTACGCCCTTTAGTGGTGGGATGAAGCGATTCATTACTTTACGAAAATCTTTTCGCTAGTAAACATTTGATTAGTGCCGTACTGTCCGATTATGACTACATCACCACAAGCACAAATCGTTATTGATGCGTTTGCAACATTCGACCGTTTGCAACCAGAACCATTCTTTGAGTTCTTCTCAGATGATGTAACTATCGTCGATGAAATAAGCAAGAAATGGCTCCGAGGAAAAGATGCAGCGATTGCAACGTGGACACCACTCATTGGCCTCTTTCAGTCAAGCAAATCAGTAGTTTCAGATATTCATGTCGACAACGCTGGCGATATTTCAATTGTGACCTGCATGCTCGACCAAACGTATGTGCTTGATGGTCAAACTGCGACCATTACTGCTCCCACAACGTGTCTCGTGCGCAAGGACAACGGAGTGCTGAAGATCATCCTCGTGCACACCATCCCCTTCCCAGAAGACTGAGAAACGAGTTCGGCCGCACCTCTTCAATGTGGGGTGTGTAAACAGGTGCCAGCGTTATTGCGTTGGAGCTGGTCTGATAAATCGTGGGTGCCATTCGGCGTCATGAACAAGGCCGAGCACTTTCTCTAACGACCGTGCAAGTGCAATCAACATTGCCTCAGAGTTCTTTGCCCCCACAAGCGATAACCCAACTGGTAACCCTGCAACAAGACCCATCGGAATTGTGACAATCGGTAGACCGGCAATTGCTGCTGGTGAGGTCACTGCACCACCAGCCAATGGGTGACCAGTTGAAAAATCGGTCTTCCATGCAGGCATAAACGCGGGTGAAATCAAGATGTCGTGCTTGCTGAGGGCGACATCAAGATTGTTGTGAACCCATTCAAGATTTCGCTTTCGCGCAGAAATGTACTCTCCGGCAGTTCTCCCCGATGACTTTGCCGCCATCTCGAATATCTCTTGGCCGAAATGCAGCAACTCAACGTCGGCGTTGGCACGATTGAAATCAACAACATCGCGAACTGATGACGGTGCACCGTTTGTAGCGCGTGCAGAAAGGTACCCATCAAGATCTGATCGCAATTCATGCACGAGAACCGTGTATTCATCAAAGCGAACGTCATCGGGGGTTGCAATCATCTGTGATGCAGACACTTTTTGTAAAAGTTCCTTCACATATCGCAATGCTTCATCAAACAAGGCATCAGTTGCCTCGTCCCCCGTACGCCACGCATCGACTACGCCTACTGAAACTGCCGAAACATCGACCAGTGCACTGCGTGACAACAGTGAAGCATCATCCATCAATACCGCAAGCATCCGTTCTGCATCGTCAACGGTGCGAGCCAAAGACCCAGGGGTGTCTTGGCTTGCGCTGACAGGCACAACACCATCGGTCGGAACGGATCCAACAGTTGGCTTGATTCCTACAACGCCATTAAGAGAGGCAGGGCACACGATGGAACCATCTGTTTCGGTACCCACCGCCATGGGAACAATTCCGGCTGCTACAGCTGCACCACTTCCCGCCGATGAGCCACCTGCGCTGTGGTCAAGCGCCCAGGGATTTGCAACAAGCCCGCCGACTGCCGACCACCCACTACTGGAATTAGTACTGCGAATGTTTGCCCACTCTGACAAATTGGCCGCACCAATAATTACGGCACCGGCGCGACGTAACCGAGACGCGACTGTGGAATCGCCGCGAATAGGAACACCGCGCAATGCGAGCGAACCGGCAGTGCACGGTAAGCCTTCGGCTTCAATGTTGTCTTTCACCAACACAGGAACGCCGCGCAGCAAACCATCGTTTCTTTCCACGCGAGCAGTGCGAGTTACTGCGTCACTGTCTAGTGCGAGCACACTACGCAGCGCTATCTCGGTATCAGCGCCATCAATTTCAGCGCACCGCGCACGTGCTTGTTCTACCGATATCTGGTTCATAGCGATATGTTACGACACCCATCTGAGTCTCTATGCGGCTTCGGATCACCGTGAGGGCACCTCGTTAACTGAGGTCAATTTGCAAGGTTTGACGCAAGGCGGTTCCGTCAATATTGACACTGAGCCACAATGGACGTTCTTCGTGCGCGGCTTCGGTATCTGTTGTCGCAAATACAAGACTGCCAGCATCCGCCACTTCATTCAGAAACTCTCGGTGCAGTTCATAACTAAAAGCCACCGCAAATGTTGCCTGCACCGGACTTGTTAATTGCACTCCAAGCAGAACTGTGTCGTCTTCGCGAATCGCGTGAGTGCTGACGTTTCCGATTCCCTCCACAGCGTGAACTCGTGCAAGGTCTGCAACTGCGGGCGACTGCGAGACATCAATGGTGACTGTCGGCATCCACGTGTTTTCATCGAGCAGCGTGTGGCCAATTTCTTGGGCTACAAACAATGGCACGCTCATACAGTCTCCTATGACTCGTACTTATTGTAGGCAACTGCAAAACATTGTTACCCTTTACACCGTCATGATTTTTCAATATTGGGGTGCAACACCTGAAGAAATTCAGAGTCCTGTTGTTGGAGATGATCTGTGCCCGAGCGCAACCCTGATTGCAACACGCTCTATAACCATTAGCGCTCCCCCACAAGATGTCTTTCCGTGGATTCGGCAAATGGGTTTTGGACGAGCTGGTTGGTACAGCTACGACTGGCTCGACAACCTTGGTCGCAAGAGCGCAACATCTATTCATGATGAATGGCAAACAGTTGAAGCCGGAGACAAAGTCCCTTCTGGCCCAATTTCATTCACTGCTGCCATTGTTGAGGCACCGCATCACTTTGTGCTTGAAATCAAGTCTCTTGGCAAGAAGTCACCGAAATTGCACTTCACTCTTGCGTATGAACTACGTGATGATCCGCACGGGACTCGTCTCGTGACCCGCATGCGTTCTCACATCAGCGTGCCGCTCGGTTCGCTGTTCGAAAAGCTCATTCTTGGCC
>CAMDBY010000132.1 GCA_945889575.1 Bifidobacterium breve | reverse complement strand
AGCGTGTATGTCTTTGTGACAAGACCATCAAGATCAAGCTGACCTTCGCGATACAAACCAAGAAGTTTTGGGATGTCAGCACGTGGGTTACCTGAACCGAACAATGAACCAACAAGTTGCTTTTCCATCAGTGTGAGGTCAAGAAGGCTCATGTTTGCGCCACCCATTTCAAATGCTGGGTGAATGTTGGTGACGACAACACGGCCGCGCTTTGCAGCAAGTGCCATCGCTTCGCCAATCATTTGTCCGTTGCCGACGCCCATGGTCATGATGACTTTGTTCGCCATGGTTCCCCATGTGAGATCTTGCAGCAATGGCAATGCTTCGGCCATTGACGATGCTGTATGTGTTGCACCGAATTCCATAGCTTTTTCACGCTTGAACTCAACAGGGTCGATTGCAACGATGCGCTTTGCACCAGCAAGACGAGCACCTTGAATTGCGTTGGCACCGATACCGCCAACGCCAACAACAACGACTGTGTCGCCAGGAGCAACGTCAGCTGCATACACAGCAGAACCCCAACCGGTGACGACACCGCAACCAAGAAGGCATGCCTTCTCTAGTGGAACATCTTTTTCAATTTTGATACATGATGCTTCGTTCACAACTGTGTGCTTGGCAAACGTACCAAGCATGCACATGAGTGTGAGGTCTTTGTCGCCAACGTGATGGCGTGATGTGCCGTCAGTTACTTGCATACCAAGTCCCATTAGCGCACCAAGGTCGCACAAGTTCTGATGACCGGTTGAGCAACTTGGGCAACGACCACATGACGGGATAAACCCGAACACCACATGGTCGCCGACTTCAAGCCAACTCACACCTTCGCCAACAGCTTCCACAACTCCGGCTCCTTCGTGCCCGCCAATGATGGGTAACGCGAATGGGAGGTCGCCCGTGGTGAGGTGTTCGTCTGAGTGGCACATGCCGGAAGCGGCAATCTTGACCAAGACTTCGCCAGCCTTCGGCGCATCGAGTTCAATTTCTTCAACGCTCCACGGAGCGTTTACTTCCCACAGAATTGCAGCGGTTGTCTTCATGGAAGCCCCCTTGTTTTGGCTGCCAGGTACCTGGCAGGTTCTTCTCTGAGATTACTCATTCGCACTGCATATTCTCTAGTGGGCTCTTCGGCAGGTACTGTCGTAGGTATGGATAAGGACATTGCCCCACAACCAGTACCCGAGCAGGCCTCAGCCAGCGTGGAAAGCCCCATCGTCGAGGAACTTCTCGTCGAGGAGATTTCCATCGACGGCATGTGCGGCGTGTACTAACCAGCTCGCATCATCATGACAGTCACGCTTGAGTCCGCGTGCGAGTTGCACCCTCAAGTCGCGATCCGGCCTGAACCGTTTGGTGCGCTCGCCTATCACTATGGCAACCGTCGTTTAGTTTTTCTTCGTCACCCAGACATTGTGCGTGTTGTCAAAACGATGGGTGAACACCCAACCTTGCGCGACACGTTCGTTGCAGAAGGCGTCGCCGAATCACGGTGGCCCTCATTCATTGAAGCTCTTTCTTCCCTCACCACATCGGAGATAATTCGTGTCCTCTCATAGCCTTGGCCAGCAAATGAAGCAGGGGCTTGATGCTCCTATCTGTCTCACATGGGAACTCACCTACGCGTGCAACTTGGCGTGTGTACATTGTTTGTCCAGTAGCGGACAACGCGATGATCGTGAATTGTCCACTGAACAAGCGAAAGCCATTCTTGATGAACTTGCTGCGTTGCAAGTATTTTACATCAACATCGGTGGTGGCGAGCCAATGATTCGCCGCGACTTTTTCGAAATTGTTGAACATTCAATTGCTAACAACATTGGTGTCAAGTTCTCTACGAATGGCGCGTTCATTGACAAGAAAAATGCAGAGCGTCTCACCGCAATGGATTATCTCGATATTCAAATCAGTCTTGATGGAACTGACGCCGTTACAAACGACGCAGTACGCGGTGAAGGTTCATTCGACACCGCAATTCGTGCGATGGACAATTTGAAGGCTGCCGGTTTTGGTCAATTTAAAATCTCAGTGGTCGTAACGCGCCACAACGTTGATCAACTTGATGAATTCAAGGCTCTTGCTGATTCATACGGTGCCCAATTGCGTATTACACGTTTGCGTCCAGCCGGGCGAGGCGCAGATACGTGGGATGAACTTCACCCCACAAATGCTCAACAACGTCAGATCTATGACTGGTTGCTTGCACACGGAGAAAACGTTCTTACCGGCGATTCTTTTTTCCACCTCAACGCATTTGGTGAGTCATTGCCAGGTTTGAACTTATGTGGCGCTGGACGAGTGGTATGCCTCATCGACCCAATCGGCGATGTCTACGCGTGCCCATTTGTTATTCATGACACCTTCAAAGCAGGCAATGTTCTTGAAGACGGTGGTTTTACCCACGTATGGCGCGAATCAGATCTCTTCACAGAATTACGTGAACCACAAAGTGCAGGCGCATGTGCGTCCTGTGGCGCATTCGACGCCTGCCAGGGTGGTTGCATGGCCGCCAAGTTCTTTACTGGTCTTCCCCTAGATGGCCCAGACCCCGAATGTGTAACAGGCCATGGCGAAGTGCTGTTGCCATCCGTTCCTGTCTCGCTTGTCCCTCGCCCTTCAATGGACCATTCAAAGCCAGCACGAACCCTGATAAAGAGTAAAGTTTCTACGTGAATTCTTTTGTTGCAGTAATTGCGATCATTATCGCTTATTTCTGCGGCACCTTGCCCATAGCAATTCTTATTGCTAAATCAAAAGGCATTGACATCACAACATTTGGTTCCGGAAATCCCGGTGCAAGCAATGTTGCCCGAGCACTGGGCGCTAAGTACGGAGTCCTTGTATTCGTCGGTGACGCCCTCAAAGGTGCGCTTCCCGTTTTGGCTCTTTTATCGAATCGTCCAATTGCGTACGCGTGTGCAGCTGCAACCGTGTTAGGTCATGTATTTCCCATCACGCGGAAATTCAAAGGTGGCAAGGGCGTTGCAACTGGAGCGGGAAGTTTGTTACCACTCCACCCCTTTTTACTGATTGGTTCAGCTCTGGTCTGGTTGCTCGTGACGAAAGTAACGAAGAAAGCGTCGATTGCATCAATAGTGATCGTGCCGGCTCTAGTTGTTGCATTCATTATGAGTGGAACACCAGGTTGGGAAATTTTCGCACTTGTTGGCATTGGTGCCTTAGTGGAAGTTCGACATGCATCGAATATCAAGCGACTTTTGTCTGGCACCGAGCCCCCTGTGACAGGCTCAACCGTCTAACCTCCATTCGTGTTCTCTTTTCTCGATTCATTTTTCAATTGGCTTGAGCATTATTCAGGATCGCCTTGGTTTTATCTAGCAATTTTCTCCATAGCACTGCTCGATTCTGTCCTTCCAGTCGTTCCCAGTGAATCACTAGTCATTATTGGTGGAGTAAGCGCCGGGCTACATCAACTTCACTGGTCGTTAGTCATTATCGCAGCTGCCGCTGGCGCCTTTGCGGGGGACAACATCAGTTATCAAATTGGGCATCGATTTTCAGCTTCATTACGAAAGAGATACGAACAGAGCGCTAAAGGACAGCGACGGCTGAATTGGGCACGCGACCAAATTCAGTTGCGCGGTGGCGAACTGCTAATCACTGCGCGTTTTATTCCTGGTGGGCGCACACTTCTCACTCTCAGTTGCGGCATCACTAATCAAGACCGCCGGTGGTTCATGAAATGGATTGCAGTCGCAACCCCAATCTGGGCGATGTATGGAACTCTTCTTGGCTTCATTGGTGGTCGCTCATTTCAAGACAACCATACAAAGGCATTTCTAGTGGCCTGCTCAATTGCAATCGGAGCAACCATAACGTTGGAAATAGTTCGACACCTGCGTCACCGTTTTGGTTCATCGCCAACTCCCCTAGAAAAATAGCATGAAGACCACAAGTCCAAAATCAAAGATTTTATTGTTGCCCCTTGGTGCATGGGAACAACACGGACCGCATTTGCCGCTTGATACCGACACCATCATTATTGACTCGGTTGTTACACATGCGTTGCGCGACACGCAGGTTGATGAGGATGCTTTTGCTATTGCGCCAACTATTGCAATTTCGGCTAGCGATGAACACGTTGGATTCCCCGGCACGCTCAGCACCGGAACCGAGCCATTGGTGCAGTCCGTCGTTGCAATTTGTCGATCAGCTTCATGGTCCCTGGGCGTGTGCATAGTGAACGGACACGGTGGGAATGCAGATGCACTTGCGCGCATTAGCTCAGCTCTCACATACGAAAAGATCAGACACTCAATCTGGTCTCTGCCCTCCTATGATGGCTCCGACATGCACGCCGGACACACGGAAACTTCTGTAATGCTCCATGTAGCTCCAGGCACAGTTCAGACTGATCGCATTGAACGTGGAACTATCGGAGATGCGTCTGCCCTTGTGGCGCAGATGCGCGCCACTGGTGTTGCTGGCGTATCTGCCAATGGTGTTCTCGGTGACCCAACCACTGCTACCAGCGAACATGGCATTGCGGTAATGAATTTGTATTCAGCAAGTCTGATTGCCCATCTTGCAACACTTTCCAACGACTGGCTCAGTGATTCACAATGACGATTCGGCTTTCCCCCGACGATCAATGGTTTCGTTCTAAAAATGGAAATGGCGTACTAGCTGGTTCTCCACTTACCTACTTCGGGGTCACCGGTGCAGG
>CAMDBY010000131.1 GCA_945889575.1 Bifidobacterium breve | reverse complement strand
AGCGTTCGGCAATACCTGGGGCTCCAGAGTTGTTGGATGCTTCTGACATCTATTTCTCCCTAAAGATATAAACGACAACTGCCGTCGCGAGTGATGTGTGGACGGACAACATATGAAAGGAAAGAAAGATTTACCAGTCAGCCTTTACGGATACTTCTGCAGCCTCGTTGTTGGGAGGAATTGTCAGGTTGTAATGATGGACGTCAATCCAGCCTTGGCGTTAGCGGTTTAGAGCTGGCCGCGATCTAGGCGAGAGAAGATTGACACTGCAGTGGTTTGCAGTTCGTCTCGATCGGCAAGTTGTTGAGCTGCACGTACTTGGCGGGCTACGCGGGGGTTTCGTACGAAGCGATCTTGGTGACGAAGGAAAAAGTCCCAATACAGAACAGTGAACGGGCAAGCATCTTCGCCAACACGTTTCTTGCGCTCGTACGCGCAACCTTTGCAATGGTCGCTCATGCGATCTACGTATGCACCGCCACTTGCGTATGGCTTGGTAGACAACATGCCACCATCTGCATAGTGCGACATACCAATTACGTTCGGCACCATTACCCACTCGGCAGCGTCGACGTAACTGTTCCACATCCATTCCGTCAACTGCTGCGGGTTTATGCCGGCGATCAATGAGAAGTTTCCAAGAATCATCAAGCGTTCGATGTGATGCGAGTATGAACGTTCATTCACGCCTTGAAGAACTGACTTCATGCAAGCCATCGAAGTTTTATCGGGGTTGGTAAACAACTGCGGTAAATCACGGACCGCTTCGAGTGAGTTCATCTGCGCGTATTCAGGCATCCATTGCCAGTAACAGTTCCAAATGAATTCACGCCAACCAATGATTTGGCGAATGAATCCTTCAGCACTGCTAATCGGCACTCGTCCCAATTCAAATTCTTTGCTCGCAGCAGCGACTACTTCTTCAGGTAACAACAGACCGAGGTTGAGATATGGAGAAAGCAATGAATGCGCTAAATGCCAATTGGAAGCAAGCATTGCATCTTCGTGTTCACCAAACATCGGCAAGATGTTTTGCATGAAATAGTTCATGCGTTGTAGTGCACCAGTGCGTGTGGTGGCCCATTGCCCTGTTGGCTCTACTCCCCAAGTGAATTGTGAAATATCTTTGAGAACTTCAGCATCAAGCTCATCAAGTGCACCCACTTCTGGTTTTGGCCAACGGTCTTGATCTTTCTTTGGCGGGCCAGAGCGATTCTCTTCATCAAAGTTCCAGCGATCGCCGACAGGGTTGTCGCCATCCATTAAGACGTTCAGTCGCTTGCGTTGAAAGCGATAGAAATCTTCCATCTTCAGAGCTTTACGACCCTTCAGAAAATCCTTGTAAACATCTGGATGACACAGAAACTGATTCGACTGAACAGACTCAATACCTAGTTTTGTGACAAGTGTGCGAGCACCAAAACTATTCGGCTCTGTCGCAATGACTTTTGCAGGAGCAAACTCATCAATATGTAACTGCACGCCTTGCTGCATTGACTTTGCAAACCGATAATCAACCTCGAAACCTGCTTCGCGCAGTTCGGCTGCGAAGCGTCGCATTGAAGTGATGATGAAGTGCGCACGCTGTACGTGCCACCGGCGCGATGAGATTTTCAATTGAGACTCGATCATCAGAATTCGATGAGTGTCCGGCTGTGCTTCACGGAGAGCACCAATTTGTCGATTCAGTTGGTCTCCAAAGACCCACACCGT
Source organism: Bifidobacterium breve (assembly GCA_945889575.1). Lineage (GTDB taxonomy): Bacteria > Actinomycetota > Acidimicrobiia > Acidimicrobiales > Ilumatobacteraceae > UBA2093. Next base: position 2,998 of record CAMDBY010000131.1, on the reverse strand, counting down.
GCTCTTATTCACGAGCCAATGATATTCGGTGTTTGGCAATAAGCGAATAGTGTTCTGAATATGAGTAGCGAGTCACAGACAAAGAATGGATTTGCCCCACGAATCTGCGTGACGTGTGGCAAGCCCTTTGAGTGGAGGAAGAAATGGGCCCGCGACTGGGAGAAAGTGCTCTATTGCAGCGAACGTTGTAGTAGAAAAGTTACGTGATGAATCGAAAGGCTTTTCCACTTATCGGTGTTGCTGCTCTTGCACTATTTGCCTCCGTATTTAGCAACCACTCGTACTCGCGGGCCGCGTCATTACCGACTCCACTAGCACCAAAAATTACAACAGTTGAGTCGGTTAAGAAGACCAGCAAAACCTATGACCTGCGAATCAGTGTTTCCATAAATAAGGGAAGCAGTAAATTGCCGATTGTTTCTACCCTCATCACTGCCACAAATAAAAGCTGCAACGTACCGAGCGGCAAACAATCCTGCACGATAACTGGAATGCCGATTAGGGCCCAAGTGACCATCCGTGCAAAATCACGAAATAAAAATGGAACCAGTACGTCTAGTTCTCCAGTCCGCTACACCGTTGGTTCGGTTCGTTGGTCAATCGCGCCTTCAACCACACAGCCGACTAGTACGTCTACAACAATAGTTTCCTTGGCAAGGGCATATAGCAAGTTCATTCCCTCTTCTTATTCAAAAGATACAAACATCCCACTGGTTGTACTTTTGCATGGGTACGGCGCCACCGGAGCGCAACAAGAGAGTTACATGAAATTTGAGTCTGTTGCCGAAAAGAACAAATTCATACTGGTGTATCCGGATGGCACTATTGATTCAGTTGGAAGACGTTTTTGGAATGCGACAGATGCATGTTGCAGTTTTTTTTCACCAGTAGATGACGATGCGTACTTGCTCTCAATTCTCAAAGAGATGGAATCTAATTACTCCATTGACGCTAAGCGCATTTATTTTGTCGGTCACTCCAATGGTGGTTTCATGTCATATCGAATGGCATGCAGACACCCTGATCGTATTGCGGCCATCGCCAGTCTTGCTGGCGCGTCCTTTTTTAAGGAAACGGATTGTGGAGCTAAAAATTCTGTCAGCGTTCTTCAGGTTCACGGAACAAAAGATGAAACGATTCTCTACGATGGCGGCCAGTTATTTGGTAACTCATACCCAAGTGCGTTCGCTTCTGCAAGTCAATGGGCAGCTGTCAATCAATGCACACAAAATGCCGTCACCCGATCTACAAAGCTTGACCTAGAGGGCAACATTGCAGGAGATGAAACATCCATTAAAGCCTGGACCAATTGTCAGAATTCTTCAGAGGTGGAACTATGGTCGGTTGAAAATGCCTCACACATTCCTACGCTCTCGTCAACTTTTGCGACCAAAATATGGGAGTTTTTTGCGGCACATCCCAAGCCCTAAGCGAATAGATGAACCGTCAAGCCTAAAAACTCCTCACTACACCCCTTTAGTAGTGTTTGTAAGTCCCAGGAGGTCTAGTGGCAGATAACAAGAGAGAGCGTGCACGCCGCGAAACCCGTCGCAGGTTTGAACAGTGGGCGCGTAATCCTGAATGCCACTCGAACGTCACATCAGCTGTTCACAACGTGAAAATGGGGGCTGCGGCCAGGCGCGAGAACCCCAATGCCCCGCGCGATGCTCAATCTGTCTTTGCTCTCGAGCGAGGCAATGCCTTTGAAGCAAGCCTCATCAATAACAACGTACCTATCTTGTTGGAAGCTTTGCGTGGGGCCGAAGTTATTTCGCCGACTAGCACGGACTTTGCAGATCATCGCACGACATCTAACGGTGGACCGCTAGCAAGTCTTGATGCAGCAACTGAAGCTGGTCATGCGTTTCTTCGGTCGCTCGCAGACGGTCACGCTTTCAACGGTGCGGTCTCAAGCCTTACTGTGCGTATTCCGCGCGGTGTGATGTTGCCAGAAGCGACACTGATTATCGACGTGCTTTCTATTCAAATAGTTAATGGCAAACCGGTCATTGCTGTTGGCGAAATAAAAACGTATGCAGACCAAGGCGGGCATACGCACCGCAGTGATCTTGCAACTGCCCGAGCACAAATGGGTTTGTACGTACACGCATTAGAAATCACGCTGAAAGATCTGGGTCTTGCCGATGCAGTGTCAGTCTCCATGCAAGGTTTTCTGATTCTCACTCACCCCGGTTCTAACCAGCCAAGTGTTCGTAGCGGTGAAGACCTTCGATATCAGTTAGAACGGGCACGCCGTGGATTTGAACTGATGGAAGAATCCGCAACCATGCTTGATGGTGCATACGGAGATGCAGATGACACAGAAGATGCAGATCTTCTTGAACTTGTTCTGAATGCTCCAACTCATTTTCAAGATTCATGCATTTCATTCTGCGAGCGTGCAGATGCCTGCTACAAAAAAGCAATGGCAAACAGTGAGGGCGTAGTGCTGGGCGACGATGTTGCCCGATTCCTTAACGGCATTTCGCTGCAACGTGCAGAAGACCTGATGAACGGTCAGAAACCAGCAACCGCTTCAGAAAAAGATTTACTCGCTCGACTTCAATCACAATTGCCGGCACTGCCATGAGCGCATCGTTAGAAACAGTGCGCAGGTTGAACGCGTGGGCCATTGGTGAACCATTGGCTAGGGGCAATGTCATCAACATGCATGTGGCAGACGACGAAGATCTCTTCATTGTTTCCTTCTTACGCATGGGTGGCGAATCGCGTCCGTGGGGCATTGCGTTCGGCACCATTGCCGATGGTCCTACAGTTCTCACGGTTCCAGAAGGTCGTAACCGTCAACTAGTGGCCGACATGATGGCTGCATTTGCCCCAGCAATTCTTTGTCATTTTCGCCATCCGTCTTATTCCGATGATGGACCACAGGCATATTCAACTCAGCCTTTACGCCAAGTATGGCTGCCCGGAACTTCTCACATTGAAATGTTGCACTTCATTGCCGCGGCATATGCACGATCAACATGGGACCGAC
>CAMDBY010000130.1 GCA_945889575.1 Bifidobacterium breve | reverse complement strand
AAATTACATTGACAGTTACTGGTGAAGAACTTGCAGTGCGAGTTGTGCGTCGTCACCGCATTGCTGAACGATTCATCACCGACATTCTGGGTTTGTCATGGTCCCTTGCGCATCGCGAAGCTGGGCGCTGGGAACATGTCATGTCTCATGAAGTAGAAGTTGCGATGAGCAGTCTGCTCGGCGAACCCACCACCTGCCCACACGGAAATCCAATTCCTGGCAGCGGCTACACGCCACCGTCGGCTAAAAAACTCTCAGAGCTCTCTTCAGGGCAAGAATTCACCGTTTCTCGTATCCCCGAAGAACTTGAGTTCACTCCCGGCATGTTGGAGTTCCTCGAGACGTCACACTTAGTTCCAGGATCACACGGAACAGTGCAAATCGGTGCAGAAGCTGGCGACATGACTGTCTTGATTGATGGCACTTCTGTCACGGTGGATTCCTATGCCACCGCGCGCATACTTGTCACTGTCTAATTCATTCACCATCGGAGCTTCTCGTTGACGAATATCAAACGCCTACTGAGTGTTTCCCTTTGCGCTATCGCTCTCACATCGTGTGCAACCACTATCACAGGTAGCACCGATTCAACTGTTGCTCCCGCTTCAACCACAACCATTCCCGTCATACCAACGGGCTCCATCATTTCGCTACTTGAACAATTGCTTCCCGTTGCAGATGGCCTCGGTCAAGCAGTCGTTGATGGTGACTCAAAGGTCTTCAATGCAAAAGTTGCGCAAGCCGATGCAATCATGTTGGCAATAGAGCCATTGATTCGTGAGTCAAAAATTGATGTGCTTGAAAGCGTGCAGCGAGTTGTGAACCTGATTCATACGGCCGCTGAGAGAAAACGTCCGGCCGATGCAGATAAAGCACTTCGGTTTATTCCACTCATTATTGAAGCAGTAACACCACTTCTCAACTTCTAGCAGTTACAACATTGCATCGGGCAATGGCATGCGATGCACCACTGTCAAACTGCGCGTTGAACGAGTCAATGTCACATACAGCAGACGCAAACCTTGCGCATCGTCGGCAACAATTGCTGATGGCTCGACCACGATGACATCATCAAGTTCCAACCCCTTTGCTAACGAAGCGGGAACAATAGAAAGGTTCTCATCAAGGCCAGCCGCTTGTGCACGGCCGTGAGGAACTGATGCTGCATCTAATGCAGATGACATCTGATCAACCATGTCATCAGGACAAATAATGGCAGTTCTGCCACCACCTGATTGTTGCAGCAGAACATTTGCGCGCACAATGACAGCTTCATACAACGCATCGGCAGATTCGACCGCAGTAATGACTGGCACTTCGTCACCATCGCGCACACTGCGTGGCGCGCGAAGCCCTGGAGTTGCAGCGTGCATCACCTTGTCAGCCAGTTCCATGATTTGCGCTGGTATGCGATAACCGACAGATAAGCCAACGACGCGGGGCGTTTTGCGTGATGGCAGGTGCTCGAGAACGTCCTGCCAATCATTCGGTGCAAGCGGACCCGTCGCCTGAGCAATGTCGCCAACAACAGTCATTGAGCCGCTGAGTGAACGACGCGTGACCATGCGTAACTGCATCGGAGTGAGATCTTGCACTTCGTCAACCACAATGTGTCCGAAGGTTCGAATCTCATCAGTTTCGTCAACCTTGCCGCTCTTTCGTGGACGTGGCCCTAAAAGAAAGCGCGCTTCGTCGAGTAACGCAGCATCAGCATTGCTCCAGCGCACATCTTCTAATGAATCAGAACGTTCGCGATACAAAGCCAAGTAATCAGACTCAGGCATGATGCCATTGCCAGCCAATTTAAGCAATGCCTTTGAGCCAAACAGATCATGCAACAACTGAGCTGGGGTCAGTACTGGCCACATGCGCTCTAATACCGCACGAATTTCTGATGAACCAGTCAGCGCATCGCGAATATCTTCTGCATCAGCGCCGCTTCGGAAACTTGCCGCCAATGCAGCCCATACTTCGTTTTCAACATAACGGCGTGCTTGGTTGTGACGGTGGTACCGACGACGAGCAGCCTTAATAATTTGCACAGACTCTTCTGCGCGCAAACGAACAAAACCAACGCCGTATGGCAATTGCACATCTTCACGAATTGGCCGTTCACGATCTGTGATTGCTTTGTCAATTACTTTTGCAATGCGCTTGTTGCCTTTGACTCGCGCCACATTTGAAGTTTCACGCAGTCCAAACTGCACCTCGGGAATCAGGTCGGCCAAAATTACCTGTTGCACGCCTGCTTCGCCTAGCGATGGCAAAACACGTTCGATGTATCGCAAGAACACTCTGTTTGGCCCAATAACCAACACACCTTGATCTTCTAGCGGGAAACGATGTGTGTACAACAAATAGGCAGCGCGATGAAGTGCTACAACGGTCTTGCCTGTTCCAGGGCCACCTTGCACTACAAGCACGCCAGCCTGTGGCGAGCGAATGATTTCATCTTGTTCTGCCTGAATAGTGGCAACGATGTCGCCCAACTGGCCGGTGCGGCTACGACCAAGCGCAGTCAGCAACGTGCTGTATCCGCGCAGTCCTTGTCGTGGGTCATCACCGCCGAGTCCTTCGTCTTGTCCAACACCCAGATGTCCTTCACCAAACAGCTCGTCTTCCAGTGCCAACAATTGCGGACCTTCAACAACAAAATGACGACGGCGTAACAAGCCCATTTGCTCACGACCTGTGGCACGATAAAACGGCTCAGCAACCGGCGCACGCCAGTCAACAACTACAGGTTCACGGTTGGCATCAGCTACAGCGAGACGTCCGATATGGAAACTTTCCACGGCAGCTCCGGAATCGGCTGCGCGATCAATACGCCCAAACACCAACGCTGCATTTCCCAATTCAAGTTGTTCTAAACGGTGAACAAGATTTTCGTCAAACACATTGCGCTCAAGGCGCGCTTGAAACGTTCCGCCAGGGCCAGAAGAAGTGAGGTCGCGAATCTTTAGCGCGCCGACACGGCTTGCTTCCAGGCACTCATAGGCATGCAGGATGTACGCCTGCTCTAGCTCTAACTCTGGGTGCTGCTGGGTCATAGACACCAATCTGCTTTCCACGTGCGACCTGTTTTCAGGGTCCTAACAGGTTATCCCCACCCGACTCGCCAACAACACTCAGGCGCCGCACACATCCTGACTGCACAACGGGCTTGAGTTTCGTCACAATCTCGTCCCGACAATCAGTTCTCCTAGGAGGTTCACCGTGCAGTCACGTTCCATTCACCACCCACTGGTCTGGCTATGGGCTAGTGCCCTTGTCCTCACCATTTTCATCGACATCTCACGACGACCTACCGTTGTCCTGGCAGAGGCCAATGGCTCTGGTTCCCTGATTGGCGACAACATCGAAGCACAAGTCAGTTTCGATACACCCGGTACTAAGGACCCATGTTCTTGGCATGTTGTTACAAGTATCACACCCACTCCCGGCCCATCTTCTGGGCCCATTACGGTTCGTTCCCGCGACGGTATTGATGACGTGTTATACGTTCGTCGTTGCCCTGCCGGTCAGTCATTGCATTGGATACCGCAAACAACTTCATCTCGAGTCGCGCAACATTCCGAAAACAAGGTGTCGCGACTTGTCAATATGTTGTTGATTAAAACTGCACCACCATCAAACAAAATGGTTGTCAATGTCGGCACCTGGTTTTGGGTACCGCGTGCAGTGTGGAAGTCAGTCAGTGTCACGGCATACATCCCAACGTCCGTTGGTCCCATCTCAGTTACGACAACAGCAATTCCCACATCACTGATCTATTCACCCGGAGACGGCAACAGTGCAGTGACATGTAAAGGCCCTGGCACCCCGTGGTCCCAATCTCGCGGCGACGACGATACAAGCGACTGTATGTACACCTACACCTCTGCATCGCACACGCGAGTGGCTGGCACATACGCCGCAAATACCGCCATTAAGTGGACCGTGACCTGGCGTTCCAATTTGGGTATCGGGGGCCTGTTGCCCAGTATCCGCACGGGTCTCACAACCCCGGTTCGGGTATTAGAAATGCAAGCCTTGTCTCGATGAGCCAATCCGCCAATAGCCTCGTGCGGTACCCCTGAAAGGCCCAAAGATGAACGAAGACAAAGATCGCTTTCTCCTTGACCGCCGCTACACCGCAGCGTTTGAGAATCTTGAAGACTCAACAATCGCCACTTTGACATTGGCACTCGAAGGCGACCTTCGCGACGGATTCGCTCGCATTGTCGGTTTGTCTGCAACAGCGTTTGATGATGAAGCATCTCTTGGTGCTCTTGTTCGTGACGGAATTGCAAAGCGCCGCGCTGCTCATGACGCAGGCGTTGTTCTTGCTGAGCCATGCACACAGTGGACTATTGAAAAGCTTGGTGACTCATCAGAAGATCCGTCACTTGAAGAACTACACGTTGTATTGCCAGAGGCACTCGAGAAGTTTGGCCTTGATGCAGTGCGCCTCATGGTCATTCAGTACTCGCGGTCACTCAAAGGTTTCCGTTTGCTCGTTGCATCAGATGAGCGTTTTGCGCCATCAGGTCCTGCACCAACCACTGCTGTTCGTGAAATTGATGAAGCTGCGCAAGCTGCAACGCGTGACGCGCGTAAGGCCCGCAAGGCTGAAGAAAAAGCTGCAAAAACTAAGCAGCAGGGTCGCCGCTAGCCACTCTTTGCTTTAGAGAAACGTCAGGGTGTCGCCGACGGAAACTTTTCCGGGTGTG
>CAMDBY010000129.1 GCA_945889575.1 Bifidobacterium breve | reverse complement strand
GTACGTTTGCCTTCGAATCAACTGATGAGGACATTCATACAGCGATCGAACGTCGTGTCACGCAGATTGCAGGGGAGCCTGGCGCTCGTATTCATACCGGTCGCAGCAGAAATGATCAGGTGGCTACAGCCGTTCGGTTGTGGTGCAAGCGTGAAGTCGCAATCGTGGCCTCACATGTTCTTGCATTGGTGCATACCTTGGAAGAGCGTGCTGTTGAGGCTGATGCCAGTACGCCACCAGTCAGAATGCCTGGGTACACACACGTACAACATGCCCAACCTGTCTTGCTGTCACATCATTTGCGTGCTCATTCATGGGCATTGCTACGAGACGTCGACAGAATTTCTGATGCACTCGTGCGTCTTGATGTCTCCCCGCTCGGCGCCGGAGCTTTGGCTGGGTCCTCCTTGCCAATCAACCCAGCGCACTCAGCAGAGACAATGGGGTTCTCTTCCACATTTGCCAATTCGCTAGATGCAGTGTCTGATAGGGACTTTGTTGCTGAAATCTTGTTTGCAATCGCGCTTCTGGGCGTCCACCTGTCCCGTATCGGCGAAGAGTGGGTCTTGTGGACCAGTGCAGAGTTCGGATTCGCGGTACTTGATGATGCATATGCAACAGGATCATCCATGTTGCCGCAAAAAAAGAACGCTGATATTGCTGAATTGGCTCGTGGAAAAGCTGGTCGACTCATCGGAAACCTCACTGGGCTTCTCGCGATGTTGAAGGGTCTGCCGCTTGCGTACAACAGGGATTTGCAAGAAGACAAAGAGCCATTGTTTGATTCAGTTGATCAAGTGCGGCGTGCACTAATCGCTATCAACGGCATGATTAAGACTGCAACATTCAAAACTGAAAACCTGATCAAAGGCGCTGATGCAGAAGCGTTGGTAGCTACAGACCTCGCCGAATGGCTTGTTCATCGGGGAACACCGTTCCGTCAGGCTCATTCCATAGTCGGCAAAATTGTCCGTGATTCAATCGCCACAAATGTGCCGATGGTTGACATCGTTCGTAGCCATGAATCGTTCGGGCCTGATGCTGTGTCACTCTTCAATCCTGGAGTATCAGTTGAGCGTCGTCAGTCGCCTGGTGCGTCAGGGCCGTTGGCTGCACAAGAGCAAAAGGCACGACTAATGGAAGCAATCCGCACTGCAGAGGCTCGCTTGGCATGACGTTTGTTCAAGAGTTTCGCGTGCGTTACAACGAATGTGACATGCAAAATGTTGTTTTTAACGCAAATTATTGGATCTATGCAGATGACGCTGTAGCGCAGTTTGTGCGTCAGGGACTTGCTGATGAACTGGGGAAAGACATCTCTGATGTTGATCTCATCGCTGTTGGTTTTGATTTCATGTTGAAAACAGCAACTGGTACGTGGCACAAAGGCGCCCAATACACAGACATCGTTCACGCTGCGTGTTCAGTATCGCGCTGGGGAAATACTTCGTTCGATGTGACAATTGATATGAGAGTTAAAGGTGAACAAGTATTCGATTGCGTGATCACATATGTCAGCGTTACTCCGGGTGCGCCACAACCAGCGCCGGTGCCAGATGTTGTTCGACGAGCGTTGAGCTAAAGCCACTTCATGTTTTGGCCGTGATAACCAATCTCGGCCAAACGAAAGTGACGCGGTTCAGTGCTTGTCCCATCGAAGACGTCGACTTGAACGTCAGCAACTGCTCCGGCAGGTTCCATGCGTACCCACACGATCGGTGCAGACGTTGTTGCCGACTGTGCTGCCTCATAAATTGTATTCTTCAGCCGATTCTGAGTCTCTGTACCGAGGTATTGCCACACAATTGAATGAAAAATGACGGTTGCATTTTCACTGCGTCGTTGCAGTTGTTGCTCGATCCAGTCATCCGCAGATGCTGTATCCACGATGGGACGATGTGACTTAGCGATGGAAATAGCAGCGCGAAGACGTTCAAGTCTCACTCGTTGGTCTGGCCAAACAAACGACAGAAGTCTGTCTTCGTCTTCTTGCTTAGTGATATCGAGTGGGGAAATATCGCAACCTCTACGGTAAATGACACGTGCGCCGACCCGCGGTACGTCGGGTGCGTTCGTAAACCAATCACCCATGAAGCGAAGAGTTGAACTCGGGTCACCCATTCGTAGGGGTCCATAACATCCATAAAATTTGTCGAAGTTCAGGTTTAGCCCCGCGCTTGCCCCAATTTCCAACAGTGAAAACTCTTCCACTCCGAGAGTTTTCAACCAGTGACTGATCACAAGGTGAACGACGCTTCTTCCTACTTCATTCGTTTGCACTTGTGTTACAAGACCTCTCTCAATGTCTTCGAGATGGTCTCTCATATAACCAATGAAATCAGCGGTGAAGTCCTCTGCAGGCTTCCCACCCATGCTCGGGTAGTGGCGCGCTAGTCGATCATCTTTGCCCTGCAACACCACACGATGTATGGCGCCAGCGAGTCGTAGTGGCACAGCGTCATGAAGCGGGCGAAGACTTCGTCCTGCCAGGAGCGCATACGTGCGACCACCATCTGCGTAGTCGGCAGCGAGGTCAGTGAACAGTGCGTGGTACATGTGTGAACCAAGTTGGAGACATGCCTCTGCTTGGTGAAGAAGCGCCCGCTGCATTTCGTCGCCATCAAACAAACTCATATTTCCGGGCGATGATGACGAACTGATGAATCGATAATAGTGCAGGTGCCAACGGGGTAGCCGTGTAAGACTTTGTGTGTGACATCTTCTGGCCTCTTTTCTGACCTCTCGGCACGTGGGCTGATCCATGACTCCACTGACGCTGTGGCGCTGTCAACGAGACTTGATGCAAGCCCGATAGGTGTCTATGTCGGTTTTGACCCGACCGCAGATTCATTGCATGTCGGACACCTTCTTGGTCAATTGACATTGCGTCGTTTTCAACTTGCAGGGCATCGTCCGTTTCCGCTCGCTGGCGGAGCCACCGGAATGGTGGGGGATCCTTCCGGTAAAAGTGAAGAACGAAATCTGCTTGACCGGGAAACGCTCGAACATAACGTCTCTCAAATCAAGAATCAGTTGTCGCGTTTGCTTGATTTTTCTCCTGGTGCAAGTGCAGCAACACTTGTAAACAATGCCGACTGGACAGCTGGTATTAGTGCTCTTGACTTCTTGCGCGATGTTGGTAAATACATCACTGTTAATCAAATGATGGCAAAAGAATCTGTGAAGAATCGTTTGAATTCAGAGAATGGTTTGTCATATACAGAGTTCAGTTACATGTTGTTACAAGCCAATGATTTCAGGCATCTTTGCGGTACTCATGATGTTGAATTGCAAATGGGTGGTTCTGATCAGTGGGGAAATATCACAGCGGGAATTGATCTGATTCGTAAGTCGTTGTCACGTAGTGCGTTCGGTGCAACATGGCCGCTTGTTACAAAAAGTGACGGCACAAAATTTGGTAAAACTGCAGATGGTGCAGTGTGGTTAGATGCGCAACGCACATCGCCGTACCAATTCCGTCAGTTCTGGATGCAGATGGCTGACGTAGATGTTGTGAAGTATTTGCCGCAATTCTCTCTTGCATCAATGAATGAAATTTCTTCGTTACTTGCAACGCATTTGTCTGATCCCGGTAAGCGAATTGCACAACGCACACTCGCAACAGAACTCACTGCGCTGGTGCATGGTGTTGAAGCAGCGCGTGATTCGGAAGCAGCAGCTGAAATTCTGTTTGGGGGAGACCCAAATGGTGCAACGCGAGAAGCATTGCAGACCGTTGCGTTAGAGGTTCCAAACACCGTTGTCACGCGCGAAGATTTGGACGATGTCTTTGGGCTTCTGGCCCGCTCCGGCGTTGCCAGCAGCACTAGTGACGCGCGTCGCTCTGTTGAACAGGGCGGAATCAGGGTCAATGGGCATACGCTGGAAAAGGGTGAAACCCTTGCCAGCAAAGGGATTCTGCATGATCGTTGGGTTTTGGTCCGTAAAGGTAAGACCACCTATCACGTGCTGACTCTGGCCTAAATCGGGCTGTTTTCCACAGATGTAGATACTTCCGGATTTCTCTGAAACCCGTGTTGGAAGTGGGTCTTGACCGCCGTTAGCATTGCAACTCGCCCCTCTAACGCGCATGCGTGTTTTTGGGGGTCGGTATCACTGCCTCTCGAGGTACATGCCGAGAGCATTAGCTCCTTGAAAACAGAAGAGAAGACTGAACAACAGTGCGGGCAGTAAGGCGACTTCGGTCGTCGATATTGCCTGTCAATTCGAGATGGATTCCAATCCATCTCACAAACAAAAAAACAATAAGTTAGGAACTGGGTCTTTGGGGTTATTCCCCCCGAGGCCCACGGACTTTCCAGAACGATCCCGATGCAAATCGGTAGTTCTTGACGGAGAGTTTGATCCTGGCTCAGGACGAACGCTGGCGGCGGGCTTAACACATGCAAGTCGAACGAGGTCCATCTTGTAGCAATACAAGTGAAGACCTAGTGGCGAACGGGTGAGGAACACGTGAGAAATTTGCCCCGAACTTTGGGATAACAGTTGGAAACGACTGCTAATACCGAATGCCGTTACAAGGTGGCATCACTTTGTAACGAAAGAATTTCGGTTCGGGAGAATCTCGCGGCCTATCAGCTTGTTGGTGAGGTAACGGCTCACCAAGGCTACGACGGGTAGCTGGTCTGAGAGGATGATCAGCCACACTGGGACTGAGACACGGCCCAGACTCCTACGGGAGGCAGCAGTGGGGAATCTTGTGCAATGGACGAAAGTCTGACACAGCCACGCCGCGTGCGGGAAGAAGGCCTTCGGGTTGTAAACCGCTTTCAGCAG
>CAMDBY010000128.1 GCA_945889575.1 Bifidobacterium breve | reverse complement strand
GTGATCATGTTGAGGCCGAACAGTTCAGGATCTAAGAAACATGGCGGGCCAGCAGATGGCACAACAGTGGTGGCGTGGATTGCTTCGACATAACGAGTGGCACGCGCGAACTGGCTCTCTACTTTGTCAACACACAGTTGCTTTTTCTTCGCAGCGTCCATTTCGTAGACCATGGGGTACCAAATAGCGCCAGAGAACTGCAACCAATGCAGGTCAACCGGGCCGTGTTCAAGAAGTGCGGTGAGATCATTGGTGCGACAATCGTTTTGGTTCACAAGGCGAGCTTCACCGTCTGACACCATCAGAGCTGAATCGCCACCAGGACCATCAGTAATGGAAATTTCTGTATGAATAGCGATGGTGATATTCGGTGCAATGAGGTGCTCTTTTGTACGAATGGTGCGGACAAAATTGCGAAAGCCCAGTTTGTTGAATTCGCGTTCCATCTCACGCGTAGGGAAATCTGGCAACAATATGGTGGTGTTCTTGTTCATATGTTGTGTAAGGAACTCTGCATCGAAATGGTCGCCATGTAAATGCGAGATATAGAGAAAGTCAGGGTTGCACACGTCGTGCATGATGTCTGGGGCTAATTGGTCATTACGGGGAAAGACAAACCACGAACCGAAGAACGCTGGTTCAAACCATGGGTCACACGCAATGGTGATTCCTTGAGTGCGTATGAGTATGCCCGCGTGACCAATAGAGATGGCCTGCATGACTGATTACCGAGGAGCGTCGGTGGATTGAGTTCCGCCAGTGGCAACGTGCTCGGTCCAGGCCGTGCCGTTCCAGTAGCGCAATTCAAAACGACCAGATGGATCTTTGTACCAATCGGCTGGAACATTTGGTGTTGCACCAGTAGCGGTGGTGGACGCAACTGGAGTTGCACCGATGACTGAAGTGTCTGTTGCTGGCGGTGCAGCAACATTGGCTTTGAGTTGATCTGGCGACATACCAGCGTGCGGAGCGACTGACACATAGCCACTGTGGCGAATGAATGCATGGAACCACGACGCGCCATCAAAAGTGATCTGCACTACTTCCCAACCTTCGTTGGAACGGCGCGTGAGCTCTGAAGCGAGTTGGTGTGGGTTACGGACCGATTCGGAAATGACGTCGTACGTGTACATGGCTACAGACTAGTGCCGTTCGCCATCGTGTTCGCCCGCAGGGTCTTCAGTGCGGACAAGTCCATCAACGTTGATGTCGTCTGTTCCGCCGTCGTACACGAGGCGGCCGTCGCGCAGGGCAATAATGCGGCCTACGGTGTGTACAAAGGACAATTCATGTGTGGCAACCACCACAGTGGACCCATGCGCAGTGGCATCGGCGAGAAGTTCGAGGAGGGCTTCCTTGCCGGCAGCGTCGAGACCAACAAACGGCTCGTCGACGAGCAACAAATCAAACGGACGAATGAAGCCGAGTGCAATTGCAGACTTCTGTTTGAGACCACGACTGAAACGATTCGGCATGTCATCTGCGCGGTCATACAAACCGAGATGACCTAACAAATCAGCTGCTGTTTGTTCCCACTCTTCAACGCCGTGCAAGCGTGCGACATATTCCATGTGTTCCCACAAAGACAAGTCATCGTAAAAGGTTGGTTGGTCGGCAATGAAACTTAATGCTGCACGAGCAGACAGTGAACCAGATACCGCACCGCCAATGCTGACACTGCCTGTTGACGAATCAAGCAGGCCAGCAGCGATGCGAATGAGAGTTGTTTTACCCGAACCGTTGTGGCCGATGAGTGCAACACGATCGCCTGTATTGATGTCGAATGAAATGGGGTCAAGTGCTGGTGCAGTGCCGTATAACTTTGACACATTGTCGATGCTGAGTGCTGAGTGTTCTTTAGGTTGTGGAACGTTGCGACGTGAGCGAGCCATATTAATTTCCTTCGGCTTTTGATGTTTGAGCAGTTTTCTGTGCGTTACGGAACCAGATGAGAATGGCGTCGCGTTGGCGCACCCAACCAGCGACAAGTCCGAGCACCAGCAAGACGCCAAGAGATGCGCGAAGGGTGTTTGTAAAAATGAGGCTGCCGTTTTCAACACTGTGTTGCAATGCGATAACGGGTAGACAACCAATGATGGAGATTGCAGGTGGGAATGCGGAACGTATGACGGTGCCCATGCCACTCATTTCTGGTGGCAACGCAAGACCTTGGTTCGCGCCACCAACAGGGTCTGGCGCGCCTTTGACTGCATTGATAGATGCACCAGCGACACCAGCAAGAACAGCTGGAATTCCTACCAAAAAGCCATATGCAATGGTGGAAGCCTGTGGCTCAAGAACAAATGCAGTGAGCACGCCAGTAAGAAGAAACGGTGTCATTGCAATGGCAGGAACAATGAGATGTTTTGTCATTAACAGACCGCGCTCGATGGGCAATGAATCAGTGCGGTCTGGTTGATCAACTTCTTGTGACAATGGTTCAACAGCGTCAAGTCCCACGATGAACAACAACACACCTGCAACAACTATTGCTGGTGATGTTCCACGGAATGCCGTCACTAATGCTGCAGCGGCTGTGATGGTGAGAAGTTCCATGCGAACAACTCGACGCAAAGGAAAGTGCATCAAGCTGCGAAGCCCCCGACCAACAATGATGTCGCGGCGAAAGATGCGCGGCACTTTCACCCACGGCTTGACGCGCATATGTTCTTGGCTGAGTTGGCGACGCAACAGAACAACTGTGCGAATGTCTTGCAATGTGACTGCAAACTTCATTTGTGACACCAACGAACTGCGGCGAGATAATGCTTCGAGCGACAAGTTGCCTGCAAGATACACAGCTACTGCAGCGAATACCAGTACGACAACAATGCCGATGATGTCCTGTAGTTGAACGCCATTCAGCCACCAGCGGCTAATGCTGCCGATGAAATCAAACGGGCCAGCAATGTTTGTGTCGCCGAATGTGACAGCAACTTGCCACCCAACAAGAGTTGTACCAATAGCAGTAGTGAGCCATCGCGAAATTCCAAGACCATGAATCAATAACGCTGCGATGACGAACAACATTGCCATCAGCGCGCCGGCGATAGCACCCCACAACGCCCACACCACTAGTGATGTTCCTGACGCTTGAACACGGCGGCTGAGTAATTGATTTGCACTGGCGCCGGCGATAGCGCCCATGAATGCAAACGTGCGCAGTCGTTGAATGGCCGGGTGGCGCAGAACTGCTGAATGGGGAACGGGGGCCAACAGCACGTGACGCACTTCGGGTTCCTCCACAGCAATCGGCCCGCCATTGGCACCACTGCGTAACCCAAGAAACACGACGATGGAGGCAACCAGGCCAACGGCATGAGGGGTGTTTGCGATCACGTTTTGCAGGTCAGACCCGAGCAGTGGCTTGTCGCCCGACAGCCCGGAGAGGAACAAAATGGCTCCACCGCCGAGAAAAGCCGAGATGTAGACCCGATACAGGGCCTCAAACCAGTCCATATCGGCCACTCGATGCTTACGTCGCTCGGTACGCATGGCGTGGAGGGCATCGATGCCAAGGGCCTGGGAACTCACGGGTTCAAGCCTGCCACTAATACGGGGTAACGCCACCATGATGTGCCTGCGGATTGGGCCTGAGACACGACAGAATGGTCGGGTGAATCAGGAAGCCTTCCAGCTGTTTTCGGCCATTTTGGCTCTTGCCGTTCTGATGGGCGGGCTTGGCACTTTTGCTGCCCTTGTTTTCGAGAATCGCATGACCTGGACCAGCGCGTGGCTGACCCAGGTGCGAGCCAGCGGATTATGGATTATCTGCATGATTACCACCGGCGCCATGGTGGGAAGTTTGTACTTCAGCGAAAAGGTGGGCTTTGCTCCGTGCAAATTGTGCTGGTATCAACGCATTGGCATATTCAGCATTGCCATTATCTCGTTTGTTGCTGCACTTCGTAACGACAAGAACATTGCGCGCTACACCATTGTGTTGGCGCCGATCGGACTTCTTGTGTCTACATACCACTACTTGCTCGAGTGGTTCCCAACGCTTGAGACCAATGTGTGCAGTCTTGATGTTCCGTGTACTGCAGTGTGGTTCCGCGAACTCGGCTTCGTTACCCTGTGCTTCATGGCTGGATGTGCATTCATTACAGTCATTGCAGTGTAGCTTGCGATTATGCGCGAACAAACAACCGATTCAACTTCAATCCTTCAGGAGAACTAATCATGGCTCAGAATCAACGCAAGAAGAAGCAAAAGAAAACTGGTGCATCAAGCGCCCGTGATACTGGCAATCTCAAGGTCATCATGTACATCGTGTTGGTTGTTGTTGGTATCGCAGGTGCTGTGTCACTCGGTACTGCTGGTGGTTCAACAAAGCCTGCAACAAACTCTGGCGTAACAGTTCCTGGTGGAGTTGCTGCTGCAGAATTTCAAAACGTTTCCGTTGCTGGCGACAAACTCGCACCATTGCCAGAGAGTGGCGATGACCCTGCAGTTGGCAAAGCTGCACCCACACTTACTGGGTACGACTTGGCTGGCCGCCCCGTCACTATTGATCCAGGCTCTGACGGCAAAGCAACAATGCTTGTATTCCTCGCGCATTGGTGCCCTCACTGCAACTATGAGATTCCGGTGTTGAACGAATGGAAAGAAAAAGGCTTGATGCCTCCAAACCTTCGCGTTGTTGGCG
The DNA here is from genome assembly GCA_945889575.1 of Bifidobacterium breve. GTDB lineage: Bacteria > Actinomycetota > Acidimicrobiia > Acidimicrobiales > Ilumatobacteraceae > UBA2093. The sequence continues at coordinate 269 of CAMDBY010000128.1, read as the reverse complement.
TTACCACTGGATCGCGTCAAGACCAAGCCAACTGGCCACCGTCGAAGTGGTTGGTTGCTAAGAAGTGGACATTCGATCAGTTCGCCGACAGTGAAAAGCAAGATGCTTCTGCTGCATACGGCGTTGGTGGATATCCATTCCTTGTATTCATTGACGCAGCAGGCAATGTCACCAGCCGCTCGTCTGGCGAAGTACCGGTTGAAAAAATCACTGAGGCAGCTAATGCAGCTGCTGGTGTAGAGAACTAGAACAAATCAGCCTGATCTCTT
>CAMDBY010000127.1 GCA_945889575.1 Bifidobacterium breve | reverse complement strand
ATGGCTAAGGCACAGAACTCCAGCTGTTGCAGGAGAATCTGAATACAATTTTTCAATCTTGCCGATTGCTGGTGGAGCCATCTTTTTGAGAGTGACATCGGCAACGTTGAAATTAATCAATACGTCTTGGAGAGGTTTGGGGTAGCTCGGGAATTTTTCATCTGCGTTCGCATTCTTCAGAACTTCAGCTTTATCTGTCTCAAGAATTTTCACGTCGTTATCTTTTGTGAATTGAAGAAATGCTTCGTAGCGAATCAATGTGCGCAACACGACAATCGCATCTGCGGTTTTGATCTTGCCGTTGATGGCCGTGAATTGGCCGGCATCAGTCAGGACTTCTGACAACTTGTTGAAGTCGTCCTGTGAGTATCCGGTGCCATTGACACTGAATGCGTCTGACGATGATGACACGCTGCCGCAGGCAGTCAGGCCGAGAAGGCAGGTAGCTACAAGTGCAGCGGCGAAACGGGAAGTACGGGGGCTCTTAATCACAGAGAAACCTTAGTCGTCTGAGGAGTCAAAAAGCCCTTGCAGCAGGGCGATGACCGTCACGGCAGGATTTGCCCCACGAGGAACGGGTAGGGAAATGAAGCCCGGCTCCTCTTTATAGACGGCCACCGATGCGAGGCGACGCAGTGTCATGGTCTGGCTGGCGCGAAGTTTTACTGGGGAAATCCGGATGGTGTTTGCGTTGGTGACAATCTCTGTGATTCCGAGGCGCAGACATTCGACGCGCAGTGCTCCGACCGAAATGAGGGCCTGGGCTGGTTCTGGCAACGGCCCAAAACGATCTCGCCATTCAGTTTCGATGTCGGCCAATTCTTCAGACGTACGCACGGTTGCGAGGCGTCGGTACGCCTCAAGGCGTAGATCTTGGCTGGGGACATATTCATCGGGAAGATGGGCGTCAATCGTGATGTCAACTTTGATCTCTGCGTCTTCGGCAACGGACTCACCCTTCATCTCAGATACGGCTTCGGTGACAAGTTGGCAATACAGGTCATAGCCGACTGCAGCGATGTGACCACTTTGCGATTCCCCAAGAAGATTTCCGGCTCCGCGAATTTCAAGGTCGCGCATGGCGATTTTGAATCCGCTTCCCAAGTCGGTTGATTCGCCAATGGTGCGTAGGCGTTCGTATGCCTCATGTGACAGCACCTTGTCGCGCGGATGAAAAAGGTAGGCATATGCACGATGTCCACTGCGCCCAACACGTCCACGCAATTGATGCATCTGTCCGAGACCAAGTAGGTCTGCTCGTTCGACTACAAGAGTGTTAACAGTCGGCATGTCGATGCCACTTTCAATAATGGTGGTGCAAACCAACACGTCGAAGTTGCCTTCCCAGAAGTCAAGAACAATTTGTTCAAGGTTCGCTTCATCCATTTGGCCATGGGCAACTGCAACACGAGCTTCTGGAACCCATTCACGAATTTCTGCTGCTCGTTCTTCAATGGATTGCACACGGTTATGCACCCAGAACACCTGGCCCTCGCGAAGTAGTTCGCGACGAATTGCTTCAATAGCAACTTGTTCGCTTTGTTCACCCACAAAAGTAAGAATCGGTTGACGATCAGCTGGAGGAGTCTGCAAGAGAGACAAATCACGAATTCCGACAAGGCTCATTTCAAGTGTTCGCGGAATAGGTGTTGCCGACATTGACAACACGTCCACGTTTGTCTTCATGCGTTTCATGGCTTCTTTGTGTTGCACACCAAAACGCTGTTCTTCGTCGACGATAAGAAGTCCAAGATTTTTGAATTCGATGCTGTCCTGCAAGAGACGGTGAGTTCCGATGACGCAATCAATCTCGCCAGACTTCAAGCCAGCTACAACTTTCTTCGCTTCGGCATTGGTAAGAAAGCGAGAGAGCACTTCAACTTTGATGGGGTAGCCGGCAAATCGTTCGGAAAATGTATTGCCGTGCTGTGTGGCAAGGAGAGTTGTGGGCACAAGTACAGCCACTTGTTTGCCGTCTTGAATTGCTTTGAATGTTGCGCGCACAGCAACTTCTGTTTTTCCAAAGCCAACGTCACCGCACAACAGGCGGTCCATTGGTACTTCGCTTTCCATGTCGGTTTTGATTGCTGCAATTGCATCTAATTGATCAGGAGTTTCAATGAACGGGAAAGCGTTTTCCATCTCTGATTGCCATGGAGTGTCTGGCGGAAAAGCGTGACCCACTGCAGAAACGCGTCGCTGATACAGCAGCACCAACTCTTGTGCCACTTCACGAACAGCAGACCGCACCCGAGACTTGGCGCGGGCAAAGTCTGAACCACCCATGCGATGCAACGTGGGTGCTTCGCCGCCGACATATTGACGAATGACTCCGATTTGTTCTGTCGGAACGTAGAGCTTGTCGCCACCCTTGTATGCAATGAGCAGGTAGTCACGTTCGACGCCACCAATGGAACGCTTGACCATGCCTTCGTACTTGCCGACTCCGTGATGCGCATGCACCACGTAGCCACCCGGCTGCAAGTCTTCAAAAACTGTGCCAGATGAACGTGCTTGGGTGTGTCGCGATGAACGGGTGCGGCGGCGACCACTGAGATCAGCCTCACAAATAATTGCGACACGCGAATTCGGAAGAGATGCACCGCGTGATTGTGGAGCAAAGGTAACCCATGCACCTGGAGTGGCGATCTTCTTTGCGTCATTGGTAGCTGTGAAGTCAATTCCGTGACCACGCATCATGTCAACTAACCGCGGAATTGATTCAGGAGTTTCTGCTGTAACGACAATGCTCCACTTTTCACTGAGCATTTCGTTGATACGGCGAACGAACGAAGCGGGGTCATGAACAATTGGTCCCCAGCCAGACGCCTGCACCGCGGGACCATCAACTGATTCCGCTGTGGGAATCAATGAGATGGTGGGAGTGCGATTGCTGCTGGAAAAAATGCGATCAGCTTCAACATGTAGTCGCGGAAATGACACATTTTCATCGCGCGCCCAGGAGGTAGCCAATGCTTTTGCGAGGTCATCTTCTTCTGCGAGAAGGTCACGAGCACGTTCACCCATTCGTCGTGGTTCCACCATGATGACCAATGCATCATCGCCAAGGTGATCTGTCAGTAAGTCATCAGACTCCGTGAGCCACGGAAGCCAACTTTCCATGCCATCAAATATTTGACCCTCTGACAGACGTTCCCATTGCTCGCGACCCCATGGTTCTGCGGCAATCAGCTCACGTGCACGATCTTGCACTCCGTCTACGTATAGCAATTCTCGTGCAGGGAAAATTTCAACTGACGTGATGTCGTCGGTGCTGCGCTGATCAGCCACAGTGAAGTGAGTGAGTCGATCAACATCGTCTCCCCACATGTCAACACGGATTGGTTCGTCGTCTGTGCTTGGGAAAATATCAACAATGGCACCACGGCGAGCAAATTCACCGCGGTGTTCCACGATGGTCTCCCTGCGATATCCACAATGCACCAGCTGCTCGCAGAGTGCATCAATGTTGAGGGTGCTACCAACAGCAATGTGAATAGGCTCAAGCGTTGTGGAACCTGGAGCAAGTTTCTGCAATAACGCCCGAGTGCCTGCAACGATGACAGACGGTGCATTCTTACCCTGACGCATTCGCCACATGGTTCGCATGCGTGAGCCCATTGTGAGAACTGCTGGGCTAACACGTTCGAAGGGGAGTGTTTCCCATGATGGGAAAAACTCAATTGCATCAGAGCCGAGAAATGCTGCGAGATCTTCTGCGATTGATTGCGCCATTGTTCCGGTTGGAGTTGCAATGACGATGGGGCGACGGGTTGTGTTGTTGATGAGAGCTGCAAGAACAGTTGCTCGTGCAACTTCCGGGACTGCAAGAACTGCATCTCTCTGGCCTGCAATTGCATCGATACCTGGCTCGTTCGCTACCTGTGTCGCGAGGGTACCAAGTGGATGCAGTGTGGGAAAAGAAGTGCTCACCGTCCGTTGAAGTCCTGCATTGCAGCTGCAATTCCGCCTGAAACGATGCTCTCAATTGAGTCAACAGCGACCTCAACAGCAACGTCAAGAATGCGACGTTCTGCTGCGGGAATAGATGACAACACATGGTCAACTCCGACATCTTTCGATGATGGTTTACCAACTCCGATGCGCACTCGTACGTAATCATCGGTGTGAAGGTGCGATGAAATTGATTTCAGTCCGTTGTGTCCGGCTAGTCCACCGCCAACTTTGAGACGAAGAATGCCTGGCTCGAGATCAAGTTCGTCGTGGACAACAATGATGTGTGCAGGATTATCAATTTTGTAACGACGTGCCAGCGGACCGACGGCCTCACCAGAGTCATTCATGTACGTGGTGGGAATTGCAAGGACAACTGCATGGCCGTTGATACGGGTTTCTGCAATTTGTGCTCGGTCGCGACCTACTTTGAGCGAGACTCCAAGGCGCTTTGCAAGAACTTCAATTGCATCAGTACCAACATTGTGTCGAGTGCGTGCATATTTCTTGCCAGGATTGCCAAGACCGACAATGAGTATGCGTTCCATGTCGCCTTGTCGGGAAGCCGATCGGCGCAACATGGTGTAAAAGTAAGAAACGACCCGCGAGTCGCGACTTAGTTGCTGGTTTCGGCAGCTGCTTCACCAGCTGCTGCATCGCCAGCGACTGCTGCTGCAGCTGCGTCAGCGGTTGAACCGCGTGACATCAGAACTGTTGCAATGAGCATGTCTGGATCGCCAACGGCAACGACGCCTGCAGGCAACTTGATGTCAGCCAAGTGAATGACGGATTCAGGTGTGAGGTCTGTGACGTCGATAACGATTTCGTTTGGAACATTTGCAGGAGTAGTACGAACTTCAATGGAGTCAACTGCTGCGTCAACAAGTCCGCCAGCAGCAACAACTGCTTTTGCAACACCTGAAAGGTGAACTGGAACGTGCATGACGATTTCTTCTGTGAGGTTGATCTGTACGAAGACAATGTGGCTGACGTTGCGGCGAACTG
>CAMDBY010000126.1 GCA_945889575.1 Bifidobacterium breve | reverse complement strand
GCCTACATGCGCATGATGGGTATTCGTTATTACATGGCATATACAGCGGAAGCTATTGCAAAGGCCGATGAGCAAGCCGACTTAGCAAAAGTTGGTACATCGGGACCATGGCATTTGTATGAAATTGCTAATACAGCGATTGTTGAGCCGTTGTCGGTACAGCCTGTTGTAGTGAATGAACGACCAGGAGACAGGCGTGAACGCTGGTTGGAAATTGGTACGTCGTATTTTCAGCACACGAACGAATGGGCTGCATTGCCGGTGGATCACGGCCCTGATGCATGGCAACGCATTGATGTTGTAGCAGACGCGACACGCAGTGTTGGTGTACCCGGTGGACCAGGTCGTCAAGTTGACATCATGAAACCGAAAGACGGTTCAAAAATTACGACTGTTTCACTTGACCCAGTTGTGGTCTCTGATGTGAAAATCAAACAAGAGTCTCTGTCCTTCACTGTTGATCGCATTGGTGTTCCAGTTCTTGTAAAAGTCAGTTACTTTCCCAATTGGCAAGTCCGCGGCGCATCGCGTGTGTATCGCGCAGCACCGAACATGATGGTCGTCGTGCCGACAGAAAAGAATGTGACACTGTCGTACGAACCGTCACAACTGGATCGTTCGTCCTATGCCATTACGTTGTTTGGAATTGTGATGGCCGTGTTCCTCTTCCGTAGAAGGTTTCGTTACGGGGTGGCGATGCCAGCGCGTAACGACAGCGGAATTGAATCCGAATCTAATGACGAACTTTCCGCCGATAGTCTCAGAGATTGATGAAAACAGACCCTTCAGTACTTGACCGCATCGTCAAGGCGTATGACATTCGCGGCACTACCCCGAATGAAATGAACGATGAAGTGGCGTTTGCTCTCGGAGTTGCATTTGCAGATTTCGTAAACGCACCGATGGTTGTCGTTGCCCGAGACATGCGAGTCACAGGGGAGTCCCTTGCGGCCTCATTTGCTAGCGGCGTCACGTCACGTGGCATCAATGTTCTTGATCTTGGATTAGCTAGCACTGACCTTGTGTATTTTGCGGCAGGCAAGCTTGATGCGCCCGGAGCAATGTTCACGGCTTCGCACAATCCGGCTGAATACAACGGAATAAAACTCTGTTTGTCTGGTGCGCGACCTGTCGGAATCGATACTGGTCTCGCAACAATTCGTGATGCCGCAAAATCAGTCCTTACTGGTTCTGGCCCTGGTGCAGTAGCAGTTCGTGGAACAGTGTCAACACGCAACATGCTTGATGAGTTTGCTGATCATGTGGTCTCGTTCATTGATGTCAATGCGCTTGTGCCGATGAAAGTTGTTGCAGACACCGCCAATGGCATGGGTGGGCTCATTGTCCCCGTTGTTTTTGAACGCCTTCCCATGATGCAGCTTGAAGTGATGTACCCGGAACTTGATGGCAGTTTCCCGAATCATCCTGCTGATCCAATTCAGCCAGCAAACCAACGTGACCTGCAAGCGCGTGTTACTAGTGGCGGTTTTGATATCGGCCTTGCTTTCGATGGCGATGCAGACAGAGTATTCGTAGTAGATGAAAAGGGCAGAGGATTATCCGGCTCTACCACCACTGCAATTCTTGCCGCAGCGGTCTTGCGCAACAACCCTGGTGCCACTGTGTTGCACAACCTCATTTGCTCACGCTCTGTCCCTGAAGTAATTCGCGAAAGTGGCGGAGTGCCCGTGCGCACTCAAGTCGGCCATAGCAACATCAAGCAAGTCATGGCAGAAACGGGTGCCGTGTTTGGTGGAGAGCACTCGGCTCATTATTACTTCCTTGATAACTACCGAGCAGACTCTGGCATCATCGCCACCATGTTTATGTTGCAAGAACTATCACGCGCCAAAATGCCATTATCGCAATTGCGCCAACCGTTCGAACGATATGAAGCGAGCGGCGAGATCAACACCAGCGTCTCTGACGCACAAATTGTCATGTCCGCTGTAGCTGATGCATACAAAGCCCATACGCAAGATTGGGTCGACGGCCTCACAGTTGATTGTGGTGATTGGTGGTTCAACCTTCGCCCATCAAACACAGAGCCGTTACTTCGCCTCAACCTAGAGGCCACAACTAGAGCAGAATGCGACGATCACGTGGTCGAAGTGCTCTCACTTGTGACATCTGTCTGACAATGAAAGAATGAACCCATGACTCTTGACCGCACCCTTCTTGACATCCTTGCTTGCCCAGAAGATAAGGGCCCATTGTTTTACATCGAGTCAGAAAACATTCTGTTTAATCCACGCCTGAAGCGCTCGTACGCAGTTATTGATGGCATCCCTGTCATGCTGATTGAAGAATCCACACGGGTCACTGATGCAGAGCATGCGCGACTTGAGTCACGCATCGCTGCTGAGGGCATAAAGCCCACCTTTACTCGCTGATTTAGGTACACTGAATCCGTAATCGGGCTGATCAGAGCGGTGCCAGTTGGCCCCAGCCTCGATTCATTATGTAACTCATTTAAGGAGTCTCTATGTCCTCTCTCGCCAATCGTCGTGATTTTCGCGTCGCTGATCTCAGCCTTGCGCCATTTGGTCGCAAGGAAATTCACCTTGCTGAACACGAAATGCCAGGCCTTCGTTGGATGCGCAAACAGTACGGCCCATCAAAGCCATTGAAGGGTGCACGTATCTCTGGTTCATTGCATATGACCATTCAGACTGCAGTTCTCATTGAGACGCTCGTTGAACTTGGCGCAGAAGTGCGTTGGGCAAGTTGCAATATTTTTTCTACACAAGACCATGCAGCTGCAGCTGTTGCAATAGGTCCACACGGAACCGAAAAAGATCCACAAGGTGTTCCTGTATTCGCTTGGAAGGGTGAGACCCTCGAGGAATATTGGTGGTGCACCGAGCAGATGATGACATGGCCAGATGGCAATTTGCCGAACATGATTCTTGACGATGGCGGCGATGCAACACTTCTTATCCATAAGGGTGTCGAATTTGAGAAAGCTGGCGCAGTGCCAGATCCAACGTCAGCATCAAACCCAGAACTTGCATTGATTCTTGGTCTCTTGCAGCGAACACTAAAAACTGATCCTGCAAAGTGGACTCAGATGGCAGCATCTATCAAGGGTGTTACAGAAGAAACCACAACAGGCGTCAAGCGTTTGTACAAGATGTTTGACAACAAGGAGCTTCTGTTTCCTGCAATCAACGTGAACGACAGTGTGACAAAGAGCAAGTTCGACAACCTCTACGGTTGCCGTCACTCGCTCATTGACGCAATTAACCGCGCAACTGACGTCATGATCGCCGGAAAGCTCGCAGTTGTATGCGGCTATGGCGATGTTGGTAAGGGTTGTGCACAAAGCCTTCGCGGCCAAGGCGCGCGCGTCATCGTTACTGAAATTGACCCAATCAACGCCTTGCAGGCAGCGATGGAAGGTTATGAAGTCAACACCACCGAATCCGCTCTAGCTGAAGCAGATATTTTCGTTACTGCAACTGGCAACGAAGCAATCATCACTGCCGAGCACATGGCCGGAATGAAGCACAACGCAATTGTGTGCAACATTGGCCACTTCGACAATGAAATTGATATGGCTGGCCTTGCTCGTAGCGGTGCTACTCGTGATGAATTGAAAGCCGGAACCGACTTGTGGACATTCCCAGACGGTCACGCAGTGATCGTGTTGGCAGAAGGTCGACTTGTCAACCTCGGTTGCGCAACCGGACACCCATCATTCGTGATGAGTTGTTCATTCACTAACCAAGTTCTCGCTCAGATTGAGTTGTTTACCAACTTGAAGGCATACCCACTTGGTGTGTACGTGTTGCCAAAGCATCTTGACGAAAAAGTTGCGTTCGCGCATCTTGATGCACTCGGTGTGACACTGACACAACTGACAGACGGACAAGCTGAGTACATGGACATGAACCCTTCAGGTCCATTCAAGGCTGAGAACTACCGTTACTAAATAGCCGTATTGAAAAAGGCCTCGGGTATTCTGCCCGAGGCCTTTTTTATTGCCCTATTGCTCGGACGCCTCGTCCGCTACGGCCTCAAGCGAACTTCGTGACATCTTGAATAGCCGAAGAGTGACTTGCACCATTGGGCCGATTCCAAGTGCAAAGACAAACGTCCCGAGACCAATGTGTCCGCCCAGAAATATTCCGATAATCATTACGGTGATTTCAATCAAGGTGCGAGCAAGGCGAACACTGACACTAAAGCGTGCGTTGAGCCCAAGCATCAATCCATCACGTGGACCAGACCCAAACTCTGCGCCGATGTACAAGCCGGATCCAGCGGCAATAATGCAGAGTCCCGCCACCATGAAGGCAATACGAATGGCCATGTTGTCGGTCTGAGGAATTAGGTCTTGAGCAACGTTCTCAACTAACCCAATTTCTACCGCGTTAAGCAACGTTCCTAGACCTGGTCGAAGTCGAAGCGGAATCCATAACAGCAGCACAAAGAAGGCGACGATAATCAGCACGGTTCCAAGTCCGAGGCCGGTGTGCTCGGAAATTCCCTGATGAAACACATCCCATGGCGGAACACCTAGTTCTGAGCGCACAAAGAATGCGATTCCAGTGCCAAAGCACGCAAGTCCTGCCACACATCTGATTAAGCGTTCAGTGAACTGTTCACGCAGTGGTCGAAGGGGAGCTTGAGCCATGGAACTACACCGTACTGAAACTGTGCGTTTAAACACGGGAGTATTGATTCCTGTACACATACTGGGCGTTGAACCTCATGAAGGTCATACGAGAGAACTAGTGCTGGGGTTAAAATACGGCAAGAAACGTCAGAATGCGCGTCTGTTGGCAGACATAGTTGTCGATTCGATTAATTGGAGCGATTTCAACGTCGACGTGGTGACATGGGCACCTACAACTTCACGGCATCAACACGAGCGGGGCATGGACCACGCTGAATTGATTGCTCGTCATGTGGGTGTTCTGCTGGCACTACCAACGAAACGATTGTTGAGGCGTGTCAATACGGTTTCGCAAACAGGGTTAGATCGCGATGATCGATTGGTGTCGCCAGAATTTGTTTCTCGACCGTTGGGGCGTCAGCGCAATGTGCTGGTGATTGATGACGTTGTGACTACCGGTGCAACGTTCCGTGCTGCAGTTATTTCTCTCGTGC
>CAMDBY010000125.1 GCA_945889575.1 Bifidobacterium breve | reverse complement strand
GTACATGGTGACGTTGGTGAGGTTTTCTGCCTCGAACCATTTCGTTACCCAATCAACATGACTAGCAAGTGAGTAGTACGACGCTTCGTTCGGTTTGTCAGATCGGCCAAGACCCATGAGGTCAAGTGATAGAACACGGTGACCAAGTGCAACAAGACCTGTGATCATGTGGCGATGCAAGTACGACCATGAAGGGTTGCCATGCATCAACACAATTGGTGCAGCATCACGCGGGCCTTCATCTACGAAATGAAAACGTAGCGCCGTGCCGTCTGTGGCAGTAATGGTTGTGTAATGCGGTGCAAAGTTGTAATCAGGAAGATTCTCAAAGCAACTATCGGGGGTACGCATTATTTCCATCAGATTGCACCTTGAGTTGTGAACGTATCGTTGCGAGGGCGGACAATAACCGTGTAGGTATCTGCAATTGCAGCAACACGATGATTGCCTTGTGCTTCGAGACGCTCGGGGTCTTGCACCACGGCCATGAATGAACGCATTGATGGATACGCAATGAAGCGGCATTCATCCCATTGGCGGCCATCGCCCATGATCGTTCCTTCAACAGTGAAAACTGCAGCAGCTCCGCCACCATGTTTCTGAGCAACAGTGAATGCCTTTGACTGGTATTCCTCCATGTCGCCCTGACGACCGCCTTCAACAAACTTCAAAAGATGCACAACCATGACGGGGCCGTCTTCTTCGGTAGGTGCATGTTCGATGCTGTCCCAATTTTCCGGCTTTACGCGGAGCTTGCCGGGGAGTTCAACTGGCTGGCAACCGATGACGAATGTGAATTCCATGCCGGCTTCTTTGTGCTCGTGCTTGTCGAGGAAATCTTTACGATTCTGCATGCCAAGAAATGCCGCACGTGTTGGGTATTTAACAACACCGATGCGGTCCCACTTGTAATCTTTTCCTGCAAGCTGCAAGACAACATCACCAAAGAACGGAACTTCTGCGCCCAATTCAGTAAGAATTTCAGTCGGGGCGTACTTGTCATCAGCTTCCTGACCCGAGATACCTCTCGAGCCATCTGCGTATGTGGCTTCTTCTTTGTACTTCATGAAGTTCACCATCCACACAGGGCCGTCTTGCTCTGGTGGGGTAGTGAACATACGCATTCCGTATTCACGATCGACTGTTCCGTATGTTGGTTTGTTTGGTGACATGGTGATATTCCTTTGGTAGTGATTTAAAGAGAAAGAATGTGTCCGGCTTCGGGACGCACGCGCCCTTCCACAAGTTGCATGTAGACATCAGATAATGCGTCTGAGCCGTGTGAATGTTCAATAGTGAGCCAACGGGTGGAATCGTCGAGGAATAGAGACAAAGCAGTTGCGATGCGCTCATTGAACACGTCGCGCCCCCATTCTTTGCCGCGCTTTGCCATTTGGGTAGGTGCAAAGAAGAATTCTGGGCGCGGTCCGGGGATTCCCTTTGTTGAACCTGACTGATCCCAGTGTGTGCCACCAATACGACATGAATACTTCAACGCATCATTGAAGTGATTATGTACTCGCGAGATAACACTTGCGTTTCCTGCCATGTCAACAATGACAGTTGGAACGGAAGGGTCGAGAGATTCAATATCGTCATAAGTAATGACTTGGTGATACAGATCAACGCCGTATGTGAAGTCAACATTGGCAGCTGATGTAAGTGCGATGACTCTTGTTTTTGAATTCTCGCGAAGACAATGTGCAAGGGCGATTGAAGTCTTACTGGAAGCACTAGTAACAAGTACCTGTGCTGCTCCGAAGAAATCTGATTCACGTAGGAAGTCTTCAGCTAAGAATGACGTAACAAAAAGACCGCGCAGCACAAGAGTTGCATTATCTTTTTCAGTTTCAGTGGGCGACACTTTGTCGAATCCGCGGTATGCCATGGCATGTGACTCGCGGTGGGCAGACACATCGACGAAACCAGAACTGATTGCTTCGGCTTGCACCACATGGTGATCGCCGGCTGGGTAGAAACCAAAGAAGCGTTCGCCAACATTTACGCCAGCGACGCCAGACGACGTGACAACACCAAAGCCCATGGTGGGTAGACGGCCCCAACCATCGTCTGTGGGAAAGAAACCCCAGTAATCAAGAGCATCGCCCGACATCACATAGCTGATGTTGTTTGCGGTAAGTGCAAACCGCTCGAGAGCGAGGACAACAGAACCGTCGGGTGCCGTAGCGGGTGCCGTAGTGGCGACGATGCGGTGATTGCGAAGGTTGGATCGGTCGATCTCTAAGTGCATGGGGTCTCCTAGTTCGTACTGAACTTATGGGTTGTAGGGGGCCCATTGATAATCCCACAGGAACAGCATCTATTCTGATTCGACACCCTTTATAGGGCCAGACGCCAGCAAAGATGGTGTCTCGTAAGTAATAGGGGAGACCATGGCTGAGAACTACGGATTTGAAGGAAAAATTGGACGCACGGTGGCCGAGTCAGAGCCGTGGTTCGCGACTCCAGCTCACCCTGGCCCCGATGCCCCGAACGTCATCCTTGTCCTTCTCGACGACACCGGTTTTGCACAAATGGGTTGCTTTGGATCTGACATCGATACGCCAAACATCGATGGGCTCGCTGCAAATGGTTTGCAGTTCACGAACTTTCACGTAACGCCATTGTGTTCACCAACACGGGCAGCTCTCCTCAGTGGTCGTTCAAACCATGCAGTCGGTATGCGTTCTGTGTCGAACTTCATCACTGGATTTCCAAACCAACTCGGACATATCTCAAACCATGCAGCAACTGTTGCTGAAGTTTTGGGCGATGAAGGCTACGGAACATTTGCAGTTGGAAAATGGCACCTTGCGCCAATGGAGCAGGCCTCTGCTGCTGGTCCGTTTGATCAGTGGCCAGTCGCACGAGGCTTTAACCGGTTCTACGGATTCATGGATGGTGAAACAGATCAGTTCCACCCTGAACTTGTTGCAGACAATCACCCTGTTGATGCTCCGCGCACTGCAGAAGAGGGCTACCACCTATCGGAAGATCTTGTTGATCAAGCGTTACGTATTATTACTGACTACAAAGGCGTTCGACCAGACCGCCCATTCCTTGGTTACGTCGCATTTGGTGCAACTCATGCGCCTCACCAAGCACCGGCTTCATACATGGCGAAATATCGCGGTAAGTATGACGAAGGTTGGGACATTGTTCGCGAACGGTGGTTCAAAAAACAAATTGCAACTGGTGTGATTCCCGCAGACACGGTGTTGTCGCCTCGTAACCCTGGCGTGCAACCATGGGATAAATTGTCAGAAAACGAACAACGCCTTGCGGCTCGTTTACAAGAAGCTTTTGCAGCGTTCCTTGACCACACAGATGATCAGATTGGTCGCCTTGTTGAAGGCTTGCGCAAGCTCGGACAACTCGACAACACGGTTCTTGTTATTCACGCCGACAACGGTGCGTCACAAGAGGGTGGCCCATACGGAGTCATGCACGAAATGAAGTTTTTCAACGGCATTTTCGAAACACCTGACCAAGCAATCAAAGACATTGACGACATTGGTGGGCCAAACAGCCACAACAACTATCCGTGGGGTTGGGCGCAAGTTGGCAACACTCCGTACCGCTGGTACAAGCAGAACACGCACGAAGGTGGCGTACACGTACCGATGGTGTTTCACTGGCCAAACGGAGTGCCAAAAGAACAGAGAGGAACAAAGCGCGATCAGTTCGTGTTTGTTGCAGACATTGTGCCAACGATGTACGACATTATTGGTGTCACACCTCCGAAGGTTCGTAAAGGTCTTGAACAAATACCTGTCACAGGTCATTCCTTTAAGTCATTCCTCAATGATCCGAAGGCACCTGCCACTAACACGGTTCAGCATTTTGAAAATGGTGGAAGCTTGGCAATTGTCGCTGGTGAATGGAAAGCAGTGTTAAAGCACACTTCTGGTCAGCCATATAGCAATGAAAAGTGGGAGCTGTATCACCTATCAATCGATCGTTCAGAGTGCAATGACCTTGCAGACAGTGAACCAGCGAAGCTTGAAGAGATGATTGCTCACTGGTGGGAACAAGCTGAGATTCATGGTGTATTGCCACTTGATGACCGAGGTGTTGAACTCTTTGGTGCTCGGTTCCGTAAGAACTCTCCACACCCTGAAGATCGTCGTTATGTGTATCGTCCACCAATGTCACCAATGCCATCGCAAGCATCGGGTGGAGTTGGCGGCCGTAATGTTGACATCGTTGCCAAAGTCACCTACAAAAAGGGTGACGAAGGTGTTCTCTATGCATCAGGTACGCAGAACTCTGGAATTTCAGTGTTCGTTCAAAATGGACGACTGCTTCTTGACTACAACGCATTCGGTGATCACACCGTTATCGAATCAGCTGGACTCGTGCCAGAAGGTGATCACGAACTTCGTGCAGTCCTTCGCCGCGGTGACGGAATGTCTGGCTTCTTGGAAGTCACAATCGATGGTGTATCGGGTGGTTCGGCTGAAGTGTCGTTGTTTATGCGCATGATTTCATCTGTCGGGCCAAGTGTCGGATTTGATCATGGTTCACCAATATCAACTCGCTACAGCGCACCATATGCATACACCGGTGAATTACACGAGATCATTATTGAATCAGGACCACGCCGTGTAGATACTGCAAAAGCCGAAGCACAAGCAGAAATGAATCGTCAGTAATTTAGGACGCGTTTGCTGCGGCACGAATAGTGTCGACAACTGCAGTTCCTGGTGCTCCAGGACCTAACACTTCAGAAATACCTGCAGCCTTCAACAGTGGTATGTCTTGTTTCGGCACGATGCCGCCCACGACTACAGGAATCGATGCCCCGCGTGATCGCAACGCTTCTACAACTAATGGCGCAAGAGTCATGTGTGCACCAGACAACATTGATAACCCGATGACATCAACGTCTTCGTCGATAGCGGCCGATGCCACTGTGTCAGGTGTTTGGAACAGGCCTGTGTAGATAACTTCCATGCCGGCATCACGCAAGAGTCGCGCAACAATCTTGATTCCGCGATCATGACCATCAAGTCCGATTTTTGCAACCAACACGCGAAGAGTCATCAGATTGTTGGCACTTCGACATGGCGGCCAAATACTGTGCCCATTGACTTCATCATTTCGCCCACCGTAGCCTGCGCGTTTGATGCGTTAATCAGGGCTGGCAGGAGGTTGATTTCAGGGTCTGCAGCTTCGGTTTCAAGAACTGCAAGCGACTCGGCCACAGCGGCAGAGTTGCGTGACGAACGTACGG
>CAMDBY010000124.1 GCA_945889575.1 Bifidobacterium breve | reverse complement strand
AGCCACCGCAGTGCGCTTGGCGTAATCGACTCTGACCTGATCAAACGCTAAAGATGTCATCGTTCATTCTTTCGTGTACGCAAGATAAGCAAGAAAAATGGAGCTCCGAGAAATGCGGTGACAACTCCGATTGGAGTTTCTGCTGGATTGTCCAACACTCGACCAGGAATATCGGCAAGTATCAAGAAAGCTGCCCCGAATAGCAACGAGATCGGCAACACGAGTCGGTATGACGTACCCACGACTAGTCGAACCGCATGGGGAACGATGATGCCGACAAAACCAATGAGGCCGCTTACTGCCACAACCGATGCCGTACCAAGAGTTGCTGCAATAACAACAGCTAGTCGAACGCGTTTCACATTAACGCCAAGTGCTGCTGCCTCTTCGTCGCCCACTCGTAATACATCGAGTAGACGGCGATGTAGCAATAGCACCACTGTTGAGAACACCACATACGGCAGTACCAAACGAACATCACCCCATGTAGCACTGGACAGTCGGCCAAGAATCCACGAATACACCTGACGAACCACGTCAGAGTTACGTTGCAATAAAAATGTTTGTGCCGCGGTTGCTAACGATGTAACTGCAACACCAGCAAGTACAAGACTTATAGAACTTCGTTCACCCTTTGATGTAGTGCCAAGGAGATACGTAACAAGGACAGCAATCAATCCGCCACCGAATGCAATCATCGGCAACGGGTCAATAATCCAGCTGCTTGTGCCAGACCGATTGATTGTGATCACGATGGTGGCACCAAGACCTGCACCGGCAGCGACACCCAAGAGATACGGGTCAACCAATGGGTTACGAAACACGCCTTGGTAACTAGCACCAGCAATAGACAATGTTGAGCCAACAATTGCTGCGAGCACCACACGTGGTGCACGAATTTGCCACACGATGGACCAAGCGGTAGCAGTTAACCCGCTGTCAACGGAAAAAAATGGCAAGCGATTTAACAGCTCAAGTGGCACGCGCCACCATGTTGGACCAGCTGGTCCAATCATCAAGCCAAGCAACAATGAGCACGCGAGTGCAACGACAGCGGAAGGTATCCACCACCGGCTTGCGCCTCGCATGCTCATTGAAGTTGACATCAGTAACTACTACTTGTTTGCTGCTGCAATTGCTGCTGCGAATTGTTCAACCAAGTCGACAACGCGTGGTCCCCAGCGAGACGCTACGTCATCATCAAGTTCAACAACTTGGTTGTTCTTCACGGCATCAATACCTGCCCAGCCCGGGCGCTTAGCAACTTCTGCAGCATTCGTTGCACAGCACTTGGTATCCGCGAGGAAAATAACAGAAGGATTTGCCTTTGCGATTACCTCAGCATTGAGTTGCGGGTAATCATTTCCGGCTTCAACACCGTCAGCAATATTTGTAAAACCAAAAGGCTTCAACAATGCGCCAACAAAAGTGTTTGAAGTTACAGAATACAACGTGTTGTCTAATTCATAGAAATACGACTTCGCCGACGTGGGAGCTGCAATATTTTCTGTTGCCTTTGTGATGCGTGACTTCATTGATTCAATCAATGTTGCAGCATCATCTTCGTGGCCAGTGAGCGCACCAAGTTCTGTGATTTGTTTGTAGACATCATCAAGCGTTGCTGCCGCAGCACCAGTCCATACGGTGATTTTTTGGCTCGAAACTGATTGCAGTTGCTCGGTGATCTTGTTCATGTCGTTTGAAATCAACACAACATCAGGCGTGTAACCAAGAATTGCTTCTGCATTTGGTTCATATGCTGAAATCTTTGTCACTTTGTCTGAAACTTCAGCCGGATATGTGCTGAGCGAGTCAACTGCAACAACTTGGTCGCCTGCACCAATGGCGTACAACATCTCTGTTGCTGTTGGCGACAAGCTGACAATGCGGACACTGACTTCGGGAACTGTGGTGTCGGGCGTTGAGCCACTACTTCCACAGGCCGCTAGGACAAAAGTTGCAGCTACTGCTGCGGTAATTGCTCGCATGCGAGACATTCTGATAATTGACATGGTTCTTCCTCCAGGGAATTGGAGAAAGAAGAGTGGGTCACATTGAAAACAGCTAACGCTGCACTCTCCGCGGGCCGCCCTTCCTTCGAGGTTCGGTTTTCGCATACACAAACAGGCGACCGGACTTGTCTGGATCGGATTTCTCCGACCAGCATCACCGTTGCGAGACAGTGCCGGAGTTTCGCCGGACTTCGCTGGATTGAGTACTGCACATCATTTCACTGATGCACTAATTGTCACCGTAGCAGAGACAGATACGGATGCACACAATTCTGTGTGGTCGATTTACGCCACGTAGTCAATAATGCGCTGAATGCCGTCGACAAGGTCTGCGTCGCCAAGAGCGAAAGAGAATCGTGCGAAGCCTGGAGCACCGAATGCTTCACCTGGCACGATGGCCACGTTGACATCAGTGAGAATCATGTCTGCTAATTCCATGGTGTTCTTTGCAGACTTGCCCTTGATGTCACGGTTCAACAAACCGGAAAAGTTCGGGAAGCAATAGAAAGCACCTTGTGGTTCCATACATGTGACGCCAGGAATAGTGGACAACATCTTGTGCATCAGCGCACCGCGACGCGCAAAAGCTTCACGCATCATGTGCACTGCAGACAAATCGCCACTGACTGCAGCAAGTGCTGCAACCTGTGAGACGTTGGCAACGTTTGACGTGGCGTGTGATTGGAAGTTTGTTGACGCCTTCATGATGTCTTTCGGACCAATCATCCAGCCAACACGCCAACCGGTCATTGCATATGTCTTAGCAACACCGTTTACGATGACGCACTGGTTTGCGAGTTCAGGAACAAGAGTCGGCATCGAAGTGAATTTGTGATCACCGTATGTGAGGTGTTCGTAAATTTCGTCGGTAACGACCCAGACTTTGTTCTTCACTGCCCATTCGCCAATGGCGCGTACTTCGGCTTCTGGATACACAGAACCGCTTGGGTTATCGGGTGATACAAACAACAACACTTTTGTGCGCGGTGTGAGAGCTTTGTCTAGTTGTTCAACAGTGACGCGGAATCCATTTTTCTCTTCCGTGTCGATAATGACGGGAACTCCCCCGGCCAATGTGACGGCCTCTGGATAAGTAGTCCAAAATGGTGCAGGGCAAATAACTTCATCGCCCGGATCACAGAGCGCAGCGAAAGCTGTGAACACGGCGTGCTTGCCGCCGTTCGTAATGAGCACTTGATCTGCTGTACACGCAAAGCCACTGTCACGCATTGTTTTTACGGCCACTGCTTCGCGCAATTCCGGTAAACCCGCAGCTGGTGTGTAGCGCTGGTATTTCACTTCGCGACATGCCTTGACGGCAGCTTCCACGATGTGTTCGGGGGTGGCAAAGTCTGGCTCGCCGGCTCCGAAACCAATGACATTCAGACCTTGGGCTTTCAGGGCCTTGGCCTTGGCGTCGACCGCCAAAGTGGCTGACTCGGCAATGGCGCCGAGACGAGCGGATACACGTCGCAATTCTTGTGGAGCAGGCATAAGTGAAAGGATTACACGATGAGCGATAAGAACCAACTCGATTTTAAAATTCCCCAACAACTTCTTCCTCAAGACGGCCGATTTGGGTGTGGACCTTCCAAAGTCCGCCCAGAACAGCTGGAAGCAGTCATGTCCCGCATGACGTCAGTCATGGGCACCTCGCACCGCCAGGCGCCTGTGAAGAACATCGTGGGCTCTGTACGAGACGGCCTCTCCTCGTTGTTCTCACTTCCCGCAGGATGGGAAATTGTCATGGGCAACGGCGGCTCAACCGTGTTCTGGGACGTCGCCACCTTCGGCCTTATTCGTGAACGCAGTCATCACCTCGTGTTCGGTGAATTCTCTTCCAAGTTCGCAGAAGCATCTGCTGCAGCTCCTCACCTTGCTGAACCAGTAGTTGTGACGTCAGATCCCGGCACGCACCCAACACCTGCCAGTGACGCAACGTGCGATGTGTATGCGTACCCGCACAACGAAACATCAACGGGTGTTGCAATGACTCCAGTACGTCCATCAAAAGACGGCCTCGTAGTTGTTGATGCAACATCTGCAGCTGGTGGCCTCATGTGGGACCCTGCAAATGTTGATGTGTATTACTTTGCTCCACAAAAGTGCTTTGCATCTGACGGTGGCTTGTGGTTAGCAGCATGCTCGCCTGCAGCCATTGAACGTATTCGTGAAATAAAAGCATCAAAGCGTTGGATGCCGGCGTCGCTTGACTTGTCGATTGCACTAGATAACTCAGTTGCAAACCAGACCTACAACACTCCGGCGCTCGCCACCCTCATCATGTTGGATGAACAAGTGAAATGGCTGAACTCCAATGGCGGTCTTTCATGGGCTGCGGCCCGTACTGCTGAATCAGCACGCAATATCTACTCATGGGCCGAGGCTCGCGCCTTTGCATCACCGTTTGTGTCAAACCCTGCAGAGCGATCAAATGTTGTGGCAACTATCGATATTGATGGCGTTGACGCCAACACCATCAGTGCCATTCTGCGCGCCAATGGCGTGGTGGATACGGACAGTTATCGCAAATTGGGCCGCAATCAGTTGCGTGTTGGCATGTTCCCAGCCATTGACCCATCTGACGTGGCAGCACTGACTGCCTGCATTGACGTAGTGGTTGACCATCTTCGTTCGTAGATTGAACATCAATGCCCATCAACGTTGACGAAGTTCTAGAGACCTATTGGGATGATCTCGCGCCACTGCGTAACCCCGTCATGCTCATTGCGCTGCGTGGATTATTCGATATTGGTGGCGTAGCAACATCAGCGCTCGATTGGATGCTGAAAGAACGCGATGCGACGGTTGTGTCAGACATCGACCCGGACCCATTCTTTGACTTCACACAAGAGCGCCCTGAACAAGTCATTGACGAAGATGGCGAACGACAAATTCAGTGGCCTGAAAATGACTTCATGATTATTCGGTACCCAGAAGGTGCTCGCGACATGATCGTGTTGAACGGTGTCGAGCCACATGTCTCGTGGGCAACATTCTCTCAGTGCATCGTTGAAGTAGCACGTGGACTTGGCTGCAACCTTGTTGTCAGTCTTGGCGCTGCTGCGGAACAAACTCCGCACTCACGCGTGCCTCTTGTTGTTGGTAGCACCACCAATGAAGAACTCGCATCACGTCTTGGTTTAAGCCGTCCGCAATATCAAGGACCCACAGGTGTTGCCGGTGTCATGTTGGGCGCGCTTGATGACGCACGCATCCCAAGCATCAGCCTTCGTGTTGGCGTGCCCCACTACCTCATGCATGCACAGCACCCAAAAAGCGCAGCTGCATTACTGCAGCACTTGCAACACGTTCTTGGTATTCCT
>CAMDBY010000123.1 GCA_945889575.1 Bifidobacterium breve | reverse complement strand
CTGTTTGCTACCCATCCCGACCAATGGGATCTCTTTCGCAGCGATCCCGGTCGAGCTAGACAAGCATTCGACGAGGTGCTTCGCCTGGAAACGCCGGTCTCGGGATTCACTCGGGTGGCTACCCGGGACACAGTCATCGGCGATGTCCAGATTCCGGCCGGCGCACGCGTATTGGTGAGTTTTGCTTCCGCTAACCGCGACGAGCGCAAGTGGGATGAACCAGAGAGGTTCGACATCGACCGAGCCAATGCTTCGCACTTGGCATTCGGCTATGGGGTCCACGCCTGTGTCGGCATGGGCCTCGCTCGATTGGAAGCAACCGAGGTGTTGTCTGCCCTCGCTCGTCGCGTGGAGCGCTTTGAAATGGTTGGCCCTCCCGTCCGAAAGTTGAACAACACCATCCGCGCCTTTTCGTCGCTGCCGATACGCATCATTGCATCGTCTTGACCGAATGTGATTGTCTGAGATGGCCTCACGGTGACGGTCTGATCTGACCGCCATCCCCGCTGCGCATCAGCGCAGATATTCGTTAGCTCTTGCGAATAACGCCGTCACGCACGGCTGCTGCCGCAACTGCTGGCGCAACGCGCTCAACGATGGTGCGGTCGAACACTGATGGAACAACGAAGTCAGGAGACAATTGCGCATCAGTCACTGATTCAGCAATTGCTATTGCCGCAGCAAGTTTCATGCCTTCAGTGATGTCTGTTGCATTTGCATCAAGAGCTCCGCGGAAGATTCCAGGGAATGCAAGAACGTTGTTGATCTGGTTCGGATAATCACTGCGACCTGTTGCCATGACCTTTGCAAGGCCATCAACTTGTTCAGGTCGAATTTCAGGGTTCGGGTTTGCCATTGCAAACACAATGGGGTCCTTTGCCATCGTGCGGATATCTGCTTGGGTAATGAGATCTGGGCCACTGACGCCAACAAACACATCGGCGCCTCTCATGACGTCACTGATTGAGCCCATCCGACGTGACGAGTTGGTATTTGCAGCGAACCACTCTTTAGCTGAGTTCATTTCGCTACGGCCTGTGTAAATGGCGCCAACACGGTCTCAACCAATGACATCGCCAACACCGGCGTTCAACAAGATCTTGCCGATTGCAACACCTGCAGCTCCAACACCCGCGATAACGACAGTGAGATCTTCCATCTTCTTGCCAGTGATCTTCAACGAGTTCCACAATGCTGCCAAGGTGACAACGGCAGTTCCGTGTTGGTCGTCGTGGAAGACGGGAATATCAAGACTTGCACGAAGACGCTCTTCAATTTCGAAACACTCGGGAGCCTTGATGTCTTCAAGGTTGATACCACCAAAGGTCGGAGCAATGCGTTGAACGAAATCGACTACTTCGTCAGCAGTGCGTGCATTGATACAGATTGGGAAACCATTGACGCCACCGAACTCTTTGAACAAGAGCGCTTTGCCTTCCATCACTGGCATTGCACCTTCAGGACCAATGTCACCAAGACCAAGAACGGCCGTACCGTTGCTGACAATGGCAACGGTGTTTTTACGAATGGTGTATTTGTGCGAAAGCGATGGATCATTTTCAATGGCGGTACATACACGTGCAACACCTGGCGTGTACGCCATTGATAAATCATCACGGTCATTCACCGGAGCGGTGGTGATGACTTCAATCTTGCCTGCTTCATGCATGCGGAACGTTCGGTCCCACCAATCAAGAACGGTGACGCCGTCAAGTTTCTGTACGGCAGCAACAACTATTTTTTGATGTGCTTCATCTCGACAATAAACGACAAGGCTGCGACGAAGAACTGGGCCACGCACATCGAAACCGTCAAGGGCACCAATGTTGCCCCCGGCCTCGCCTATGGCGGCGCACAGCCGACCAAGGGTGCCAGGCACATTGTCGAGTTGACAGTCGAGAGCGATTGAAAATGCGGCGTTAGGGAGTACTGACATAAGACCCCATACGCTACGCACTCACGGCCCATCTGCCTCGTATCTGCGGACTTGGGGCTTGTACGGTGCGGTTGTCTGATTCATAGATGGGGGCATCATGACGGCTAGCGATTATCTCTCTCGACTCTCGGGGTATTACCCGTCGGCATGGCCTGCGGAATGTGGCGGCCCTCGCCGACAAAAGATTGTGAGTTCCCCTGGACTGAATATTCAGCCAGATGAACATCTCGTCGGTCACGCCCGAATATTGGAACCGGGCCGCTGGCCAGTCATGTTTGTGCAACGCACAGAGGGCGAGTTGTACTTGCAAGGCGGCTCTTCGTTTGGGGAGTCAGAAGATAGCTCTGGCTGGGTGGAGCAACTTGATCCCCTCTCACTCGAACCCATTCGCCGGTCTCCAGATTTACCATCAGGTGGACACAAATGGTGCGGAGCCATCTGCGTTCATGAAAATGGTGACCTATACGTAGTCAACGGTACTTACGTTCACCGGTTAAGCCCTGAATTAGAGATCGTTGCCGAACATCGACTTGCAGCCAACAATGCGCATAACGGGCACGTTGTGTTTAGTGACGGCAACATCGTCACCAAAGACATTCGCGATGACATCACCAAGCGTTCAGTCTTCACTGTTCTTGATCCTGATTTGAATCTTGTTGATGTCTTTGAATGCCCGTGGAACAGTGTCGGTCGATTCTCTTCAGACCGACAAGACGGAGTCGACTATCTCTATGTCACTAGTAACGACATCATTCATCGCTTGCAGTACATCAACGGCCGCTTGACACTTGACGAGACATGGTCAGCGTCATACAGGGTGGACGGCGAGGATTCTGGTTACGCCTGGGATAGTTCCATTGGCGATGACTGTGCCTGGTTCATGGACAACGGCGAAAGCCAATCAACTATCAACATGCTGGCTGCATCACCAACTGGCACAGGACAAGCAATGCCATTTGCACCCCCAGTACATACGGCACCAGTGCGCGTATGGAGAGTGTCAACTGTCGATTCCTCAGACCATGAATCCTTTGTTCCGTTCGCAACACCATCCGGACACATCGTGTCTCCGCCGTTATACGACCAAGACCGACACATTCTCGTTGCTTTTGATTCCCAGAACGGCGGCATTGGTGCGTGGAGGTACGAAGGGCCCGGTGTGTTTACACCACTGTGGAAGAAAGAGTGGCGTAACGCCAATCAACTCACGTTGTATGCAGATACGGGAGAACTGATTGTCGACCATGTTCACAAAATGGGTGAATGGGATGCGGTTGTTCTCGATATCGAAACAGGAAATGAGCGTGGACGAGCAGACACCGGATGTTTTATGCCAATGGGCATGTGGTACACACCTGGTTTTGAACGAGATTTTTATACAAGCACTGCAGTTGGCCGAATAGGCCGTGTCAGCGTCGCATGATTGTAGGGTAAGTGTTCATGACGAACGCCAATGACATTCCCGTAGCCCACACACCGGCCGGCGGGTACGGCTCCTCGTTTCCCCCTCTGATCCTTGGCGGCTGCACCGAACCTTTGGCACCTGGTGCACCTGATCTACGTGGCATTTGGAAAACCATCAGCGCCACACGAGGTGGAGAGCCAGTTCCAGCGGACGATCACCTCATGATTTACTCCGAGCGCATTGAACAATGCGGAAACCGCATCGTTGACTGTGGCGGTGGCACTATTGCCGATGCGCGTGCGGATGGCACAGAAGAAAATGCAGTTCATGACGTATCGGTTTTCGACTACACCACACCAATTCACGTAGTCGCAACATTTGAAGACGGAGCTTTTGTTTTACGCCCCGTCGGCATGCCTGGAATCGAAGTCGTACGCAAACTTGACGAAGATGGGCACATGATTTGGACGCGTCCAGACATGGGCGGCGTACGCATAGTTCTCGAACGAGTTAGTCCTCCCCTGTAATTCCCCATGTCTCCTGTTCCTGTTTCCATTCTTGATTTGGCATCTATTGGTGCCGGAGAATCATTGCGCGAAAGCCTTGAAGGTTGTGTTCAGGTTGCTCAAGCAGCAGAAAGACTGGGCTTTACGCGCGTTTGGTATGCAGAACATCACAACTCTGAAACCATTGCATCATCAGCACCAGCAGTTCTCATCGCCCATGTAGCAGCACACACCAAATCAATTCGCCTTGGTTCAGGCGGGGTCATGTTGCCGAACCACTCCCCCCTAGTGATTGCTGAACAATTCGGAACACTGGCCACACTGCACCCTGGTCGCATAGATCTTGGCCTTGGCCGTGCACCCGGAACGGACCAGACAACTGTGAAGGCACTACGGCGCGACCCGCGTGCTGCGGAAACATTCGCACAAGACGTTCAAGAACTACAGGGTTTCCTTAGCGACACCTCGAGAGTTGCTGACGTCATTGCAACACCTGGACGTGGCACGAACATCCCGCTGTACATCTTGGGGTCTTCTTTGTACGGCGCTCAACTTGCAGCGGTATTAGGTCTTCCCTATGCGTTTGCATCGCACTTTGCACCTGCATCTCTTTTGGATGCGATTCGCATTTACCGCGAACGATTCACTCCGTCTTTACAATTAGACAAGCCCTATGTGATTGCAAGCATGAGCGTGATTGCCGCCGACACTGAAGAATCTGCTTCAGCCCAATTTGAACGACGTAAGCGTTCTTTTGCGCGTCGTATTTTTGGTCGCCCTGGGCAACCACTAACGGACGAACAGGTTGATGCAGCGCTTTTGTCTCCTCAGGCTTCATACCTTGATGAGGTGTTCAAATATTCAGCCATCGGAACTGCATCAACTATCAAAACTCGTTTAGATGAATTTCAATCATTGACGAATGCAGATGAGATCATGACTGCACACCACGCAGACAGTACTGCGTCACGCATTCGATCGATTGAAATCTTGGCCGAGGTGGCAGGAGTGCTTATTCCCCAATAAGTTCTTTGCGCAATTCGCGCTTCAAGAACTTGCCACTTGCATTACGAGGAATCGGTTCATCGCGGAACCAAATCTTTGACGGAATCTTGTGTTTTGCAAGCGTTGCACCAAGGAAAGTGCGCAACTCGTCTTCGCCGAGTGTTTTTCCCGGACGCAAAACCAACACCACTGCCACTTCTTCACCTAAGCGCTCATCAGGAACACCGAATACAGCAGCTTCTGCAATTGATTCATGATGGTAAATAGCAGTTTCTACTTCGCTGCAATAGACGTTCTCTCCACCGCGCAGAACCATGTCTTTCGCACGGTCAACAATGAATACAAACCCGTCTTCATCAATACGTGCGATGTCGCCTGTGTTTAGCCAACCATCTTGGATGCTCTCAGCATTAGCTTCTGGCCTATTGAGATACCCCTTAATGATGACTGCACCTTTGACGCACAAAACCCCGACGGTGTCTGGGCCTGATGGAAGATCGTTTCCGTCTTCATCAACAAACTTTGCTTC
>CAMDBY010000122.1 GCA_945889575.1 Bifidobacterium breve | reverse complement strand
AGCGGGAACCTGTCAGATGAACTACAGCGTTTATTTGATGAAGCGCAACGTCTCGCGGGCAGTCCGAATAACTATTGATAGTTAGCGCTGTAAGAAAGCGCTCATCAAAGACATCATATGTATCGGGTCGTTTACGCCGCACATTTCTCGCGATGAATGCATGGACAACTGCGGAATACCAACATCAATTGCTTCGATACCCAGTTGGGTAGCAGTGATTGGACCAATGGTGGAACCACACGGCACATTATTTCGTGATGCAAATGTTTGAAGAGGAATATTGTTCGATTGGGCGATTGAGCGAATATGTGCAAGTCCACGAGCAGACGTTGCATACCGTTGATTTCCGTTGACCTTGACAGCTGGACCGTGATTTATCAGTGGCGCATGACGTGGTTCGTGACGCTCTGGATAGTTCGGATTGATTGCATGAGCGTTATCTGCCGACAAGCACCAAGAAGAAGCGAGGCGATCGAACTGTTGGCCCTCACGTAACCCGTGTTGAGTTGCGATACATGAGACAACAGTTGAGAGCATTGGACCTGCAGCACCCGTTGCACTGTTGCTTCCCACTTCCTCGTGATCGTTGAGCACGAGAATTGACGTGTGTTCAGAATCGGGTGCATTTCGCAGAGCTTCAATAGCGCTCCAGCATGATGCCTGGTTATCTAAACGTCCGCTCGCTATCAGTGACTGATCGGCACCTAACAACGTCGCATGTGTGATGTCAAACAAGTGTGCATCGAACGCGGCCACATGTTCTACCCCAGAAACGTTTTTTACCCATTCAGAGAACGACAGTTTGGTTGAACCCCACACGGGAGTCATGTGCTGGTGGCGGTCGAGATGAAGACCTTTGTCTCCTATTTCTCGATCAAGATGAATTGCCAATTGTGGAATACGGGCAAGTGCCTGGTGTACCGAATACAAATGCGAATGGCCGTTTGAATCAATAACTCGACCCGCAATACCTAGGTCTCTGTCGAGCCACGAGTTGAGAAGGACGCCGCCATAGATCTCTATTGCTAATTGCGACCAACCGAGTTGATGCATATCTGGCTGGGGCAAGACGCGCAAGTTAGGAGAATCGGTGTGCGCACCAATGATTCGTAGTGCACCCTTCGGTGTACCCAGTCTCCACGCAACGATGCAGCCATCGTGCGTTATGTAGCCGAGTGTTGGGATCTCGTTACCAAGATTCTGAACAGATGTGAAGCCTGATGTGTCGAGTGATGTGGCCGCAGTGTGAACCACATGGAACGGCGTCGGGCATTGATCGAGCCAATTCAGAAGTGAACTGATGGTTGACTCAGGCATGAAACAGTCCAGTGGGTAAGCCCGAACCGCGAAGATGCGACGTCTCGTTGATTGAGAGAATGCTTCGATGTCCTGATGATGAAGCAGCGATACGATGTATTGATGTGTAGTTCGGATAGAAGAACTGTGAGCTGGAAATGCCGAGAATATGCGCCAAATAATCGTTGATGACACCACCGTGACAGGTGACGACGACTGTGTCTCCACGGTGCTTACCAATAATGTCCTCGATGGCCGCAAGAACGCGATTATGGAAATCTTCAGGAATCTCATCTGAATTGAAACCGCCTTTGGCCATCTCTAGCCAGCGTGGATCATTCGCAGCTTTCAATTCCTCGACAGGGATGTATTCATTTGAGTGCTGGTCCCACTCTGCAATTCCGGGAACCAATATTGGCTCAATGCCAATTGCAGCCGATAACGGCTCTGCAGTTTGCACTGCGCGACGCAGCGGACTGGAATAGATGGCGTCGATATCTTCGGACATGATGTACGAAGCAAACAGAGCCGCCTGTGCGTGCCCATCAATTGACAACTCAGGGTCAGCTGGTCCATCTGTATTTTCTTTCCTCACTGGGAGGCCATGACGCACGAGAATTAGTTCCACAACTATGAAAGGATAGGGAAGTGGCTCGTGAGCAGCATCATCGACTGGATTCCACTCCATTGTTCTCCGTGGAATCTGGTCCCGAATCTGAACTACTAGTCGTTCTGATACATGGATCATTAGATCGAAGTGGCGGTATGGCTCTGTTAGCTCGCCACATACAGGGGTCCCATCGTGTTCTGCGTTACGACAGACGCGGGTACGGACGTTCCTGGCCTCATGCAGGTCCATTCGCCGTTTATAATCAGGTGGACGATCTTTCAACTCTCATAGGAGACAGAAAAGTGGTGCTCATTGGCCATTCTTTTGGCGGAAACATCGCCCTCACTGCGTCTGTGCAACTCGCTAGTCAAGTGGTCGGTGTCAGCACATATGAGACTCCACTGTCGTGGATGGATTGGTGGCCAGGAACTACAGCTGGGGCAATGGCCGTTGCTTCGTCTGAGTCAGATGCAGCGGAAAACTTCATGGTTCGATTAATTGGACCTAAACGATGGAATGAACTACCAGAGCGAACACGAGGAGAGCGTCGTCGTGAGGGTGCTGCTTTAGTTGGGGAACTTACCGCCCTGCGAATGAAGGCGCCATGGTCGGTACAAGATATCTCGTGTCCAGTTCTGTGCGGCTACGGATCGAAGGGCTCGAAACATCATGCCGAGGGCGCCAGATGGCTCACGAACAACGTAAAAAATTCGCGCTTAGTTGAATTGAAAGATGCTGCTCATAGTGCGCCAATGACCCACCCATTGCAATTCGTAACAGAGCTAGTACTACCTCATTGCGAGGGCTGAGGAACCGAGACCTTTATCTCTTGTCCAAAGAACGTGCAGGTTGTGTCAACAGCTGCCGTAGCAGTGGCCTGAGCTTTTACAGAGTTTGCGCAGTCAAT
This sequence comes from Bifidobacterium breve, assembly GCA_945889575.1. Taxonomy (GTDB): domain Bacteria; phylum Actinomycetota; class Acidimicrobiia; order Acidimicrobiales; family Ilumatobacteraceae; genus UBA2093. The sequence continues at coordinate 2,590 of CAMDBY010000122.1, read as the reverse complement.
AACCTGGGCGCGTTGTGAATAGCCAGCTAGGGCAATCGCTATGAAAACAATGAGAGAGACGATTTTGCCGACAATGGATGACACCACTTTCATAAGAACCAGGCCAATAATTATTGAGGCTCCAGAGAGTCCCATAGCGAGGTTTTTCAGGGTTTGGATGTCAGTTGAGGCCCATAAGGAGTTCATTCCATCACCATAGATGGCGAACAGCCCGTAGCGTTGTCATTATGTCTGATGAGCAATTCACGGTCGCGATTCTCATTGGTGGCGATAGCTCACGTATGGGCGTCGACAAGGCGACCTTCGAAGTTGACGGAATTTCGATGGCAAATCGAGTTTCGCTCGCGGCCCATGAAGCTGGAGCAACCCAGGTATTGATTATCGGTGGCACCGCATCTCGTGCCAAGTCAATTAACGGCACATGGAAGAAGGACGGATATCCGGGTGAAGGGCCGCTCGGTGGAGTCATCACCGCACTGAAGCATGCCGATCATGATTCTGTTGTTGTGTTGTCGTGCGACATGCCGTTTATTACAAGCGCAGTGATTACGAGTCTGGTTAGCGGACTGAACGATGCTCAAGCAACGGTTGGTCGGACAGATCGACTGAATTGGTTGTGTGCAGCGTGGTCGAAAGAGGAATGTGCCTCTACGTTGCAATCTGTCTGGAAAAGGAATGAACGAGCAGTGCATCGTGCTGCCGTGTTGCTCGATGTTGCTGAAGTGCCTGTTCCTGCTAATGCAGTTCGAAACATCAATTCATTCGCAGATCTGAATCCTTCCGACGATACAACTACAATCTGATCATGTCGATTTCTGAAATATCAATATCTGAACTGGCCGCTCTTGCCGAACCCACCATCATCGATGTTCGTGAAGTAGATGAATACGTATCGGGTCATGTTCCCGGAGCCATAAACATTGCTCTGTCTGAATTGGTGGGACGTGAAGACGAGTGCGGTCTTGGCTCCACTGTGTACGTCATCTGTCAGGTGGGTGGACGGAGCCTGCGTGCGTGTGGTCATTTATCCACAATTCCTGCCCTTAATGGCACAACATTCATCAATGTTGCTGGTGGCACCGGAATGTGGATTGTTGAAGGGCACGAGGTGACCACGGGTGACACTGCGTCCTGATATTTCCTTTGAATGGATTGACACAAACTCTGCATTGATTGAGTTTGTTTCCTACGCGTCTTCACAGGATGTGTATTACTTGGATACAGAATTTCATAGGGAGAAAACTTATTTCCCTCAGTTGGCGTTAATACAAATCGCTACTGGCGACCGGCTCGGAGTTATAGATCCGGTGTCATGCGATGCCACGCTGATGAGACCTCTCATGGATGGACCAACGTTGTGTGTGCTGCACGCCGCTCAACAAGATCTTGATGTTTTGACACAAAGTGTGGGTTTTGTACCGTCACGTATTTTGGACACTCAGTTGTGCGCCGGTTTCCTCGGATACACGCAACCATCACTCGCTTCACTGTTGCAGTCGTTATTGAAGATTGTTGTACCGAAAGGTGACCGCCTGACCGATTGGTTACGCAGACCTTTGACGTCAGACCAATTGAAATACGCGGCTTCTGATGTGGCCTATTTGGCTGAACTTTCTTCCCTCATTTTCACAGATTTAGAAAAGCGTGGCCGAATGGAGTGGGCAGCTGACGCGTGTGAAGAATTGCGCACTAAGCCAACCGGACCAAACCCACCAGAAGAGGCATGGCTGCGTGTCAAAGATGTTCGAACATTACGCGGCAAGTCTCGCTTCGTTGCCCGTGCTGTAGCGAAATGGCGCGAAGAACGTGCAATGGATCTTGATCTTCCACCCCGACATGTTTTGTCGGATATCGCTGTTCTCGGAGTTGCACAGCGAGCACCTCGTACTGCTGATGACCTTCTGCAAAGCAGGGGAGTCGACAATCGTCATGCAAACGGTGTCCACGGAAAAGCGCTACTCGAGGCCATTCAGTTTGGTGTAAACGATTCGGTTGATGGCGAACTCAATTTGCCATCAAGTGACGGCGACGATCTTGAAAAATCCATGAGACCAGCTGTGACTCTTGTGTCAGCATGGATTACGGAACTTGCCAAACAAAGTGAACTAGATGCTGGGCTTCTCGCCACGCGCAAAGACATCGTTGATCTTCTCAGCGGCTCACCAGAAGCCCGTCTTCGTCATGGATGGCGTAAGGACATAGTTGGTGCCGATATCGAAGATCTCGTTGCCGGACGAAAAGCCTTGACATTTACAGGAACCTCTGGTTCTGGACTCAAACTGGTCGATATTGACCCTTGATGAGGCAAAGGTCATCTTTTTGTCTCACCGACCTGTACACTCGTTTCGGTTGTCCAGTAGGCATTTATGCCAATGAAATGTTCGGAGACCGACCATGAAAAAAGGTCGACATCGCCGGTTTGAAGAAGCGCGGAAATTGAAGCAAGCAGGCCCCAGTGCTGCAGACCTAGGTCTTGGTGACTCACCACGAGTGAGTGCTACCGATGATGATGAGTATGCAGCCATTGCCGAGCGCTACGGGGTGCGCTTCGACGAAGACGAAGACGAATCCGAAGACGACATCGATTAAT
>CAMDBY010000121.1 GCA_945889575.1 Bifidobacterium breve | reverse complement strand
GCTGAATCAGCAGGTGGCGCAGCAGCTGCAGTTACTGCGTTGACTGTTCCTGATCTTGGCGCAGCAGGTGCTGCTCAAGTCCTAGCAGTTCATGTTGAAGAAACAACTGGTCCAAAACTTGACGAAGCAAACATCGTTGTCTCTGGTGGTCGTGGACTTGGTGAAGCATCTAGCTATGCACTCATCGAAGACCTTGCCAAGTTGCTGAAGGGTGCACCTGGTGCATCACGCGCAATCGTCGACGCTGGTTGGGTTCCTTACTCATACCAAGTTGGTCAGACCGGAAAAGTTGTGAAGCCAACTATCTACCTTGCTGCAGGCATCTCTGGTGCAACACAGCACATGGTGGGTATGAAGGGTTCAAAGAACATCATCGCAATCAACAAAGATAAAGAAGCACCAATTTTCGGTGTTGCTGACCTCGGAATTGTTGGCGATGTGCACAAAGTTCTTCCAAAGCTCATCGAAGCCCTCAAGGCTCGCGGCTAATTATTCAACGTCGGTTGCGCGCAGCGCAATCGCAAGACCCTCTTCTGGGTCCTCAATTACTAGATGAAGCCCCCACCCACCAGTGGGGGCTTTGTCATATGTAAAGGCAGTGAATTCAAGAGATGTCACAATGTCTCCGAATTCGTCTGGGTCGCATGGCCAGTCATCTGCCAGCCCAACAAATGTTGCAAGAAACCACCACGCTTCGCCTCTGCCGGTTGCAGCGCCGCGACGCTTACCGTGAGCGCCACCACTTGCTGCGGTCCACGCCAGCCAACTGAGTGCTTCATAGGGGCTGAGGGACGCTGTACGGGCGTGAGATAGGCCCAGAGCGCCAAGAGCCTCTGGTACTCCACCTTCCACAACGCATGCGTCTGCGTCGCCGTTCGAGTGTGCGGTCCATGGTTCCACGAGTCGACGAAACGCATAGATGGAATCGGGGTCATCGACCGGATCTGCTTCGGCCGTGTCAAGCGAGTCCCGACAGGTAGGTAGGTCTGGTGCCGGAAAATCAACGCCGTCGTCGGTGTAGTTCGCCATCACATATGGCGGCTCCCAATTTTGGACTTGCATCGGCACATCGAGAGCGGTGGGTTCATCAAATGAAATTCCATCGCCGCGCATTGCGCGTTCGTGCGCGATGAGGGATCTGTCGTGTCCTGTTGCAAGATGCTCTTCTAGTTCGTCCCATGTGTGATGAACAGAAATAATTTCACTGACTGGCCCTGGCATAAATGTGCGAGCAGTGTCATCAAGCGCACGCACTGCATCTTCTGCTGGTGCCCACAACGCAAGACGGTAATTGGCAAGAGTTGCAATCGGCCACAACTGTCGACCAGTCGACACTGCACTGCGCGCTTCATTACGAATGCGCACCAGTTGTTCCCAATCTCGTGCGTGGCAGGTGGAATCAACAAACCGGACAAGTTCATCGAGGTCTGCTCGACGAATCAGTGATTCGAGGTCTTCTGCCATATGGGCATTCTTACCTACTTCTCCGAGCTGGAATCATGCTGTTTTTCGCGAAGCGGAGCGATTGCCCTACAACAAGGGCCAGGGGTACTGGTATCTGCTCTCAGGGGTCGGGAACACTCGATTTTCCAGCAGCCATTCCGTGCGTTCAAGCATCGCTTCGATCTCATTGTCTGACAGCAGAGCCGCTATCGCAATCGGTACTGATTGCACAAGAGATTCGAGTGGCGACAAGAAAGAGTCGGCAATGGTCTGACCTGCAAAGTCCCAGATGACTGTGCGCAATTTGAAATCGTCGCTGAAGCACACTCCGTGATCAATGCCCCAAATCGCGCCGTCGTTATCTAAAAGAACATGACCACCTTTGCGGTCGGTGTTATTCATCACCACATCAAACACGGCCATTGCTTTCAGGCGTTCGTGTAAGTCAGGACGCTGTTCGTAAATAATGAAGTAGTGCTCTGCAGGGTCGTAGTCGATAAATAACTGCAGTGAGCCCTCGCCAAGTGGACCATCGCGCAACACAGTGGGTGGTACCAAGTGGTACCCAAGAGATTCACTCAGCAGATACGCAGCAACTTCGCGTTTGTAGAGGCCAGCAGGGAAGTCCCACAATGGGCGTTCACCACGTAGTGGTTTGTAAATGCCTTTTATGCCCGCGTCTGGGTCACCCACCTGCACCAAAAATGTGGCGTTCGAACTGTTCGGCATTCTGCCTTCGATATCAATGGGGGCAGTGCTGAGCGCCAGAAGGGCTTCGGCGTCTGAAGACATGTCAGTTAAAGCGAGGGCAAGCGTGGCCGGAAGGATTGATGGGAGAGCCACACCACTTGCATTCTTCACGACCTGCTGTGATGAACAAGTCAGCAGTGTCACAGAATGCACGAGCTTGTGCTGGTGTTAACAAGACGCGCACAACGGTGCTTGGGTCTTCATCTTCATCGGCATCATCCAGCAGATCAAAAACATCGTCATCGTCTTCGTCGACAAGGATCATTTCTTCCAGTTGCACCACCATGCGCATATTGGAACGATCAACACCGAGGCCCACAGAACCGAGAACAAAATCTTGCTCAACCGGGTTCTGCAATGTTGCAGTGGCATTGTTAACTGAGCCGGTCATGTCGGGCATGTCGGCAAGCATGTTGCGCAGGTATTGCGCGAGAGCAGCTACCTGTTGCTTCTCGCACTTCACAGACACTGTGCGTCCATCGGCACGTACCTGCATGTAGAAAGTACGTTCACCGGGGGTGCCAATTGCGCCTGTTGCAAATGCATCTGCATTTTCGAAGTCGTAGTAAAAACCCATGTGTAATCAGTGTGCCAGAAAACTTACGAAGGACGCAGGTCGGCCAAAGAACCGCCTGTGGAATTCACAGTAAGGACAATGGGGCCGTGGCCTGAGTAGGCGATAGCACTGACCGAGCAGGTGCCGATAACGATGCGTTGGAAGAGGTCGATATGGGTGCCCATGGCGTGAGCAACGGCTGCTTTGATGGGGTCTGCGTGTGACACGCACACCACGATGCCGCCGGGGTGTGCAGCACGGATGCCATCAAGTGCTGTGACCATGCGGGTTTGCATTTCAGTGAATGACTCACCGTTTGGAAAACGAAATGTACTGGGCGAACGTTGCACGGTTGCCCATTCCGGTTTTTTCATAAGAGTGCCGAGTTGTTCTCCGGTCCAATCACCGAAGTCGCACTCAAGTAAACCCTTGTTGATTTTTACTCGTTGCTTGAGAGCCTTTGCGATAGGTGCTGCAGTTTCACGAGCGCGTTCAAGTGGAGATGCATAGATGGCATCAACTCGTGGCAATTCAGAAATACGTTCTGCCACCATGTGTGCTTGTTGAACTCCGGCCTCAGCAAGGTGTAACCCCGCTGCACGACCAGGCAAGATCTTGCCTGTGGTTGGGGTTTGGCCGTGGCGCACCAACAGAATCAGCGTTGACGAACTATGGGCAGCAGGGGTTTTCTTGGAAGCCATTGCCCCTCAACCTACTGTGGAGCACGTGGATTCCCTAGACAAAGTGTGTGCAGATATTTCGGCGTGTCGAACCTGCCCGCGGTTAGTGCAATGGCGTGAAGATGTGGCACTAGAAAAGCGTGCGTCATTCCGAGACGAGGAGTACTGGGGCAAGGGTGTTCCTGGCTTCGGCGACCCATCCGCGGCGGTCTGGGTGATGGGTCTTGCACCAGCAGCACACGGTGCGAATAGAACTGGGCGAATGTTTACTGGCGATCGCAGTGGCGATTGGTTGTATCGCGCGATGCACCGCGCTGGCCTCGCAACACAAGAACTTTCGGTTGGTCGTGACGATGGACTCCGTCTTACTGGTGCATGGGTGTCGTCTGCTGTGCGGTGCGCGCCGCCGGATAACAAACCTTCAATTGATGAACGTGACTCGTGTCGCACATACTTGGTGCGTGAGCGTCAGTTACTGACAAAAGTTCGTGTTGTCGTGTGCTTAGGAAATTTTGCGTACGAAGCGGTGTGTAAGGAATGGGGCGTTCGCCCACGGCCAAAGTTTGGTCACGGTGTTGAAGCCACAGCAACAGACGGCATCACAATCATTTGTTCGTATCACCCCAGCCAGCAGAACACGTTTACGGGGAAACTGACTGAGCCAATGCTTGACGCTGTCTTTACGCGAGCAAGAGAATTGAGCTAACCGTTTAAGGCTTTGGCGGTCATGCTTGCAGCAAGTGAATGAGCAGTATCTGCGTCATCGAGAAGTCCGAGCATGCCGAAGAACGCATGAAACATTCCGTTGTAACGCACCATGCTGGTGGTGACGCCATTTGCAATGAGGCGACGACCGTATTCTTCACCCTCATCGCGCAGCGGGTCATACTGGGCAGTGATGATGAGGGCTGGTGGCGCACCTTTCAACAAATTGTCTGGTGAAAAGAGAGGTGACGCAAGTTCTGCCTTCATGTCAGAATTTTCGGGCATGTAGTGATCAATAAACCACTTCATCACTGGCGCAGTAAGTATTGGGCCTGCAGCATTTTCTACTTGTGACTCACGAGACTGTGTCATGTCAGTTGCTGGGTAAATCAGCAACTGAAAAACAAGAGGCACTGGGCGTTGTTGACTGACAATTGCCGCCAGGTTTCCGCCCGCGCTGTCGCCTCCGACTGCAATGCGGTTGGGATCAACACCAAGTTCATCTGCGTTGTCGTATGCCCATCGCAATGAGCACAGTGCGTCCTCAACAGCAGCCGGATACTTATGTTCAGGAGCGAGGCGATAATCAACAGACAACACAGCATGACCCATGCGGTTCGCAAGTGCTCTGCATGATGCGTCGTATCCGTCGAGACTTCCAATGACCCATCCGCCACCGTGGTAGTACACAAGTAATCCGAGATTCTTGTTTGCATTCGGACGATACAAGCGGCAAGATACCCCGCCAGCGCTGACATCACGCACTTCGTGGATGTCTTCTGTGGGCGGCATCACGCGAGTCGCTTGAAACGCGCGGTATTCGGTTGGCGTTGATTCTTCAATTAATGGCCCACCGAGTGATGCCATCATTTCAAGCAGTGCGATTCCTTGTGGATGTAGAGACATAGTTCCCCCTCGTGTCGTTCACCCACAGTAACGCCGGCGGTGCGAGAACTATTTACTGCGCGGTGGTGCAAGCGCGGCACGAATGGCGCTCGATACTTGAGAAACGGCGGCCTTGCCGTCATCGAGCCACGGGAACAGTGAAAAGAATCCGTGGAACATGCCGAAGTAGCGCACGATGCTCGCCTCGACACCGTTTGCAATTAGTGCATGACCGTATTGTTCGCCTTCGTCGCGCAATGGGTCATGACCAGCAGTGATGATGACAGCAGGAGGGCACGATGCAAGTGTTGCTGGCGAGGCCATGATGGGCGAGACGCGAGGATCTTCTGGCGATGTGATGTCACCGATGTACAAGTCAATGAATGACGCCATGTCGGCACTGCGCAGGAAAGGGCCTGCAGCGTTTTCAACGTATGACTCTGTGCCCATGCGGCAATCCGTGACCGGGTAAATGAGCGCTTGAAATACCAGTG
>CAMDBY010000120.1 GCA_945889575.1 Bifidobacterium breve | reverse complement strand
GAGGTCGTAGCCCTGAGCAATTGCCGCATCACGTTCTTCATCACTGCGTGGCCATAGGCGGGCTTGAATTTCCCCACCCATGCACTTCAATGCAGCAGCTGCGACAACACCTTCAGGTGTTCCACCAATTCCGAACATTACGTCGACGCCAGCGTTGGGCCAGGCAGTTGCAATTGCCGAGAAAATGTCACCGTCGGAGATGAGTTTGATGCGCGCACCGGAGGCACGTACTTCTTCAATGAGGTCGTCATGGCGAGGGCGCTCAAGGATCATGACTGTTAAGTCGCGAACGCTTTCACCCTTTGCTTTGGCAATCCATTTGAGGTTCTGGGTAGGAGTTGCGGTTATATCGATAGAGCCAACAGCACTCGGGCCAACGGCGATTTTTTGCATATAGAAACATGGGCCCGGATCAAACATGGTCCCGCGGTCAGATACAGCGATCACTGAGATTGCATTGCCTTTGCCTGATGCTGTGAGTGAGGTGCCGTCAATTGGGTCTACTGCAACGTCTGTATCTGGCTTCGAGCCGTCGCCGACAAGTTCGCCATTGAACAACATTGGAGCTTCGTCTTTTTCTCCTTCACCAATAACGACAATGCCGCTCATGGGCACAGTACTGAGAACCATGCGCATGGCATCCACTGCTGCGCCGTCGGCACCCATTTTGTCTCCGCGGCCGACCCAGCGACTAGCTGCCATGGCAGCAGATTCGGTGGTGCGTACGAGTTCGAGGGCGAGGTTGCGGTCTGGGCGTTCAGTAGTCATCACGTACAAACCTAGTGCCCTGACTAACCTGCGTTCGTGTCCGTTCTGCCGATCCAACTGTGTCTTCCCGGTGTCGAGATCACTGATGTTCTGGTGCGCCCTGGGGGCCAATGGGTGTCAGGGGTTGTCTCAGACGGTGCCTCCGCCGTTCTGCGGATGTGGGCGGTCGATGGCAGTGTTGTGGTTGATCTCTTTTCTGATGCTCCCTCGCGTGGTCGTGGACTGTCTGGCGGGGTGCACGTGTGGTCCGATGATGGGGACATTGTGTATGTGACAACTGACGCGCGGGGCATTGTGGAAATCAATCTCCGAAATGATGTTGTGGCGCAGGAGAGATCATTGGCATTTGATGCATCTCGGTCGTGGTCGACTCCTGCAATTGACTACATGAATCGAACAGTGTTTGCCATTGCCGACTGGAAAGAGTTGTGGGGATGCGAGATCACAGACGGTGTCCCGTTTGTAGCGCATAGTGATTCAGATTTTGCACTTGATGCAATTGCTGGCGTTGACGGAAGTTGCATTGTGTGGAACAGGCCTGACATGTCATGGACCCAAAGTGCTTCATACCCTGAACGAGTCGTGGAGGGCATTGCTGTGCAACAAGCACGTTTTTCTCGAAACAAAGAATCTTTCGGTTTTATTGATGATTCCACTGGTGTAGCAAATGTGCACATTCTGGGCGACCAGATTGTTGACCCGAATATCTCCATCATTGACCATTGCGAACATGGCGCACCAACCTGGGGTCCCGGTCAACGCACATGGTGTTTCAATACTGACGGCACGCGCGTTGCATACACACGTAACGAAGACGGGTATTCATCGTTGTGGGTGTTTGACAGAGTGACAGGTTCGCGCCATCGCATCGGGCAAGGAGTTCATGGGTGTTTGTCGTGGGAAGGCAACACGCTTGCTGCAGTGCGCACCGGGGCGCGTACGCCTCAACAAGTAGTGGTGTATCACCTGAATAATTTGCTTGAACCTCGGCGCACGGTGTTGGTGCGCCCAGCTGACGCGCGATGGTTTGAAAATGAAATTGACGTAGAACTTGTAGAGCCAACGGTTGAACTCGCCCCGGGAGACGTAGAGGTGCCATATCGCTTGTATCGGGCACATCGTCCACATGGTGGATTGATTTGCTGGATACATGGCGGACCAAATGATCAATGGCAAGTGACATTTCGCAGTCAATTCACATATTGGTTATCTCGTGGGTTTTCTATCGCAGTTGTTGACCATCGCGGTTCATCGGGTCATGGTCGCGATTTCATGATGAGTCTGAATGGTCATTGGGGTGAATACGACGCTCTTGACACTGCAAATGTGTTGCGACATCTACAGAGCGTGCATGGATTCTCTTCTGGAACAACTGTCGTAATGGGCGGCAGTGCTGGCGGATTGACTGCACTGAACACAGCTATCAGTGATGCGTCGCTGTGCGCAGGGGTTGTGGTGAAGTACCCAGTAGTTGATCTTGTTGCCATGTTGCACAGTGACGATCCGTTTGAAGGTCATTACATGCCGGCACTGATTGGCTCTGAAGAGCAAGCGGAGCAGCGTTCACCGCATAACAGTGCTGCAGCCCTGAGGGGTACACCGATACTTGTGTTTCACGGGGATCAGGATCATTCGGTTCCTCTATTTCATTCGGAACGGCTGCGAGACGCCATAGAGGCAGTGGGTGGAAACATTCAATGGGAAGTATTTGCGGGGGAGGGTCACGGGTTTCGTAACCCTGCCAATATCGCTCGAGAATTTGCTGTGACGGAAGAGTTCCTTTACTCCCTGATGAAGAACGCAAGATAGCGTTTACAGCATGCTGCTCGCTGAGTTTGAGATCTTTCACTCACGCCCCATTGCTCCCACGCGACGGTTAGCGCTTGGACGACTGCTCTTGCCGGTGGAGCCCGCGCCCGGATTTGGCGGCATCCTGCTTGGCGCCGTGCTTGCTGTACATGCAGCGGATGTAGATGAAGATTTCATTCCAGATCTGCAGCGTTTGTTACTAGAGATTGAACGCGACTCACGCGTGGTGCAACCGCGACTACGACATCGTTTTCAAGTTGATCGCCACGGGTTGGCGTACAGCACACACCGAATGACCAGCGTGAATGATTCGATCGAGTTTGAATTTCAGAACAACGGAAATGCATTGCAACAAGCTCTTGGTGCCATTTATGCACTAGAGCGTCTTGACATTGGTATTCGTCAACAGTTAGTACCTGTCATGCTTCGGGCGATGAAATGGCGCGGACCAATTGGTCCCTCCTTTATTGAGTATTTGGCTGGCACAAAGGTGTCGTCAATTTCGGCATTGGCAGACCCTCGCGCGTGGGCTCTGGAAACTCTTGGTTTTCCTGGTGGCACTGTGAAGCCTGGAAAACGAGACATCATGGCGCATTATCGCGCCAGTGTGCGGCGTGCGCATCCTGATCATGGCGGCAATGAAACCGATGCAAGCAAATTGATTATTGACATTACTGAGGCTCGTCGCGTGTTGCTTGAGGCGTTGTGACTTCCATTGCCGGAGTCGTTTTATTTCCTGGTGCAGGTTCATCATCGACACACGCATCATTAGTAGCAATGCACGATGCACTGTCACCGTTGCCGGTTGCTAGGCATGATTTTCCGTATCGTCTTGCAGGAAAACCATTTCCCGACACAGCACCTGTGCTTATTGCGTGCGTCGCGGAACATGTCCGTGCATTTGCTGCATCATTAGGTGTATCTACTTCACAGATTGTCATTGGTGGGCGGTCGATGGGTGGCCGTATGTGCTCTATGGCTGTTGCCGATGTGGCAGATCCATTATTGGTTGCGGGGCTCGTACTGGTGTCATACCCATTGCATCCGCCAAAGAAGCCAGATACTTTGCGCATTGAACATTTGCCGCGTGTCTCTGTTCCCACACTGTGTGTCAGTGGAACAAAAGATAATTTCGGCACACCACAAGAACTAGAAGATGCGTTCACTGTTGTGCCTGGCGATGTCACATGGAGTTGGGTTGACAATGGTCGCCATGAATTAGCAAAGGCTGATGCTGAAGTTGCGCAACGTATTGCGGCCTGGATTACGGCGCTTTAGAAATCGTGCGAGATCTCATCGAGATCGCGGTGGGCTGTTTCGGGGTAGCGAAACCACACAATGAGAGAGGCAATGACCGGGCCTGTAACGAGGCACAGCATCACAGTTCCGTATGACAATCCGGAATCTAAGACAAAGCCGGCGCCAACTAATCCGACAATCCCGCCAAATAAAGCAGAGGTCATGATGATTCCACCCGCCATTCCGCGAGACCCTGTGGGGAATAACTCTCCGCGGTACACGGCAAGTGCTGGATAGGAAATTCCAAAGGCAAGGCCCCCTGCAATTGCAAATAGCCACATGGTTGCGCCAGATGTGCAGAAGGAAAGAGCTAGGAGAAACGCTCCGATAGGAACCAAAGTGGCCCCGATGATTCGCCGTCCTTTTTCGTCTGCGATGTGCCCACCAATAATGAGACCAAGTGCAGCTGGAGAAGAGGTGGCAATCGTGAATAGCGCGACAAGGGCGGCCGAGAATCCCCGTTCATCTTTCAAGTATCTATTCTGAAAAATCGACACGGTGGCGATGTACATATTTGTCAGAAATACAACAGAACAAATTTGTCCTAGATGCCCGTGAAATACTGACGACAGTTTTATGCGAAGTATCACGGCCTGTTTTTGGTGTTTGGTAAATCGTTCTGATTCGGGCAACCACTTTGTGAGTGCAACGGCAACAAGTATCCACACAAGAGCTACGAGATAGATGAGCCTCCATGAAGTGGGGCCACGATCTGCCAATGGCAGAGAACCAACAGCGATACCTCCGCCTATTCCGCTGATGACAGCCAGAAGCCCCGTTGCGTAAGCGCGCGTATTGCGGGGCATTTCTTCCAGCGCAACAACTGCAATCAAGATGTCAAGCGTGAGGCCTAGTGGGCGTCCAATTGCTTGTGTGCCGACAAGAAAAATGTACGACGGTGCGATAGCTCCGAGCGCTGACACCAACGGTGCCGCCCACGCCATTGCGATCATCACTGGGCGACGTCCATACCTGTCAGCCAACGCGACAAGTGGCAAACAAATGACGATGCCGAACCTCACAACAGATGCGCCGATTCCCTGACCTGATTGTGAGACGTTAAATTCATCGGCAGCAAACGCAACTGTTTGGGTGAACAGAGTGTTGATGAATGCTGCTGACATTGACGCCAAACCCACCAAAACCAGAATTTGGCGTTGGCGAGGGGACAAATCTTCGGTCGGCTTTGCCCATCGGGGTAGGCGTCTCAGCAGAAGTTTTCCGTTCAAGGCCACGGCGGGAGCATACTGATAGTCATGTCCATTGGTTCGAATCAGCGCGAGGGCGATGTCATCGTTGTTGCTCAGAGCGGGCCGCTGGCTGGCGAGGTAGTTGTACCAGGAGCCAAAAACTCGGTTCTCAAACTGATGGCGGCTGCGTTGTTGGCAGATGGCAGATACACATTGACCAATGTTCCGGTCATTGAAGATGTCGTCATCATGGCCGACTTGCTACGTGCCGTTGGGCTTGAGATCACCATGTCGCCAGCACCCGCAGGTGAGACCGGCCAGCATCTGTCAATTTATAACTCTGGCGCAATTACACCTGTCGCACCATTTGAACTAGCCGACCGCATTCGAGCCTCTGTGAATCTTGTTGGCCCACTGCTCGGCCGCTTCGGCACAATTGATATTGCGCTTCCTGGTGGCGATGACTTTGGTGGCCGGCCAA
>CAMDBY010000119.1 GCA_945889575.1 Bifidobacterium breve | reverse complement strand
CCACCAGAGACAACGATGTTTGCTTCGTCAAGTTTTGGACCAGTTGTTTCTTCAACATGAACTGCTAGGACTTGAGCAGCACCTGCTGCGCCAAGATCAGGAACAGTCAACGCAGTAACTGCAGCTGCTGCGCCACCTGCTGATTCAGCTACGAATGACTTCGGGCGGAATGCTGCAAGAAATGGACCAGCACCAGTGAATGTTGTTTCAACAAGTGTGTTGCCACCAAAGATTGGGGTAACAACGGTGACGCCGTCGCCGCCATCGGTGATGTCGACGTTGTTGGTGATGACTGTCTTGTCAAGCTTGACCGACAAACGTGCCATGACATCGCGTCCTTCGTAGTTCTGAGGGAACATGATGAGGTCGGGAGTGTCGCCACCATCGATAACGCTCTTCAAAGCTGCTGCAATTGCAACGCCAGGAAGTGTTGCGCCGTGGCTGATTGCGTACACCTTTGTTGCACCGAATTCACCAAGCACTGCGGCTGATGCGCCGTCGCCTCCGATGATTGCGGTGACGTTTGATGAAAGTGAACGTGCCTTAGTAAGAAGTTCGAGTGTGGCTGACGTTGGTGCGCCATTGGCGACCTGTGCGAAAACCCAGATGTTGTTGAGTGTCATAATTTTTTCCTCTTCGTAACGTCGACTTAGATGACCTTCAGGTTCTCAAGGAACCCGACAATCTTGGTGAATGATTCGCCATCGTCTTCGATGATTTCTCCGGCCTGACGGGCTTCGGCTTGAGTAATGTTGCTGATCTTTTGACCAGCACCAGCCCAGCCGACTGGCGTGACGCCAAGATCAGATGCGGTGACTTCTTCAACTGGCTTTGACTTTGCAGCCATGATGCCTTTGAACGATGGGTAGCGAGGCTCAACAACACCAGCAGTAACACTGATGAGTGCTGGCAATGCGCATGTCACTTCGTCGTAACCATTTTCGGTTTGACGATCAACTTTCAAGACGCCGCCTTCAATAGACACTTTCTTTGCGAACGTGACAGAAGGAAGACCAAGCAACTCAGCAATTTGTTCTGGCACTGTTCCTGTGTAACCGTCTGATGATTCAGTTGCGCCGATGATGAGGTCTGCCCCACCAAGACGAGTGATTGCTGCTGCAAGAATTTTTGCAGTGGTGAGTGCATCGGAACCTTGCAATGCAGGATCAGATACGAGCACGCCCTTAGCTGCTCCCATGGCAAGCGCTGTGCGCAAACCAGAGGTCTCACCATTTGGTGCCATGGAGACGAGGCTTACTTCGCCACCGCCTGCCTTGTCGACCAACTGAAGAGCCATCTCAACGCCATAAGCGTCTGAATCGTCGAGGATGAGCTTGCCATCTCGCTTCAGGGTGTTAGTGGCCCCATCAAGCGCACCTGGCGCTGCTGGGTCGGGAATCTGCTTCACGCATACGATCACATTCATGCCTCCCATTGTTACCGAGAGGTAGCCCCGTTACCCAACCCAAGCGCCATTCAAACCTTCCTTTTGGCGTGACCCTCGTCGCATGCGCTGATACCGTAAAAAGCCTTGCGCATCCTCCTCATCGTCAATTCCTTTGCGTCATCAGTCACGGCCCGCAATACCGTCACGGTCCACGAACGCCTGTCACAGCACCACGACGTGCAGGTGGTGGAAACGAATCGGCGTGGTCATGCCACCCGTTTTGCTGAAGATGCAGCCCGTCGGGGCATCGATGTAGTCGTGGCATATGGCGGCGACGGCACATTGAATGAAGTGGCAACAGGCGTTGCAACCACCGATACCGCGCTTGCAGTTCTGCCAGGAGGATCAACCAATGTGTTTGCCCGCACACTCGGAATGCCAAACGATGCGCTAGAAGCTGTTGACCTGATCATCGAGGCACTTGGCCGCGACGATATTTCGCCAATTGGACTTGGTCGCGCAAATGGTCGCTTCTTTACCTTTCATACGGGCATCGGATACGACGCAGCAGTAGTTCGTCGCGTTGAACAACGTGCGGGCCTGAAGCGTTACGCAGGCAACCCATTGTTCGTAGCCGCAGCATTGCGCACGTGGGGTGTTGAATACGACAAGAAGCGCCCGCACTTCGCACTTGATTTTGGCGATGGCAAAACAGTTGACAATGGTTTCTTTTCCATCATCATGAATACGAATCCGTATACGTATCTCGGTAATCGACCATTTGACATTGTTCCGTCAACAAGCTTGTCGACTGGGTTATCCGTCGTCACTTTTACTTCGCTCAAAACAACGCACATGTTGCGCACTCTGGCTTCCGCATTACAAGGCGGTGGTGTCAAGAACTTCCCATGGCTTGATATCCGCACCAACGTGCAACATGTTGTGGCAAGCGACTCGCGCGCATTCCCGTATCAACTTGATGGCGACTACTTAGGTGAAATTCAAAAAGTTGAGTTTGAGTTTGTGCCTAATGCGGTGCGCCTCGTGCGGTCGCACCCGTAGGACTATTGCGCGTCTCGCACCTGAATAGCCACGTCTGGCACATTCGTGCAGATGCCATCAATTCCCCACCCAATCACTTCAGCCATTCGGGCCGGATCATCAATGGTCCACGAGTTCACCTGCAATCCGTGGGAATGAAACACCTCGATACACCGTTGATTTAAAAACTTTGTATAGGGGTGCAACGCAGTGTGACCAAACCCCGCCAAGTCTCGTGCAACGCGTTCAAGGTCATCATCACGCACACCGTCAGTAAGCCACGCGGTGCGCACTTCAGGGCGCAATGTGCGCATTGCATCAACAGTTGGTCTGTTGAATGCAGAAATTAGCCAGCGGTGGTCTTCTGCGCGTTCAGCCAAATGGGTTGCGATCGTTGCCGCTAAAGAATCACTTGGGTCAAAGTCAGCGTCAAGCGGGTGATTTTTGATTTCGATATTTACCCACATGCCCTCGCACGCATCAAGTGCTGCAGGAAGTAGCGGCACATGTTCGGGAAGTTCCACCGCTGTCATTTCACAGATCACTCGGCCATCTGGCAAAACTGCATCGTGATGCACTGCCATTGCGCCATCGCTAGTACGACGAACATCAAGTTCCACCGCATTTGCGCCCATTACGGCGGCACGACGAAAAGCCGCAAGGGTGTTCTCCCGTTCCGCCCGTGAGGCGCCCCTGTGGGCTATTACCTGAATCTGTGTCATATTGCTCACGCCTTCGGTGGATTATATTTCCACTCTCAAAATACAACCTGAGAACTTTGCTTTCTGCATTGTCACTTGGCAAGTTCGCTCGTAGCGTTCACTCTCGGCAGTTCGCTGCCAGCCCGTTTCGCGCCTAGCGCCCTAGCCCCCAAACAAAGGAAGTCCGACGTGTCGATCCTCGCGTCATCTCTCGCTCTTGGAAGCGCCGATTACACATGGCGTGATCAGGCCACTTGTCGAGATACAGATCCCGAACTGTTCTTTCCCATCGGAACGACAGGTCAAGCTTTGTTGCAAATTGCAAAAGCTAAATCGGTCTGTTGCCAATGTCCTGTCACTGTTGAATGTCTCGAGTTTGCTCTTGAAACAAATCAAGACACTGGTATCTGGGGAGGCAACTCAGAAGACGAGCGCCGACACATGCGTCGCACTGCCGCTCAACAAGCTCGCAATCAGCGCGCGCTGTAAATCAATCGCTCTGTAAGGGCACCCGCAACAGAATCACTGTTCCGGTATTTCCGTCACGCGGAACAAATTCAACCTCTGCCAACTCTTCGGCATGTGCAGGTCGCATTTCAATTGTTCCCGCTAATTCTGTGGTGACCAATGTTCGCACGATGGACAAGCCGAGACCTTTGGCATCTGCCAACTTGAAATCTGCAGGAATGCCACGACCGTCATCGATGACCGAGATCAGCAATTCAGATTCTTCAACCTGAAGACGCACGGCCACATTGCCACCGCCATCGCCTTCGGGAAATCCGTGATCAACAGCATTCTGTAGCAACTCCGTCAGCACTACCGACAACGGCGTCACAACCGTGGCAGCTAGTCGCCCGCCGTCACCAATGACCATGAATCGCATCGGACGTTCCGGTGATTGCAAACTTTCTTCCACGAGACGCAACAGTGGTCGCACAATTTCAATAAAGGCCACGTCATCACCTGGTTCACGAGACAACGTTTCATGTACCAGTGCGATTGTGCGAATGCGTCGCACTGATTCGGCAACTGCTGCTTTTGCTTCAGGAGACTCAAGACGACGAGCCTGCAAACGAAGCAACGACGAAATAGTTTGCAAGTTGTTCTTCACGCGGTGATGAATCTCACGAATTGTTGCGTCCTTTGACAACAACAATCTGTCGCGGCGGCGCAATTCACTGACATCACGTAGCAACATCACGGCTCCCGTAACAACAGGTTCTCCGTCCACTTCATCCACGATTGGAATGCACCGGGTGAGCAGTGTCACTTCTGACGTTTGCTCAAATTCTTCAACAACTGGTTCCTGGCGCTCGAAAGCCTGGCGAACTGACGAATCAATAACACCAAGTTCAGAAAGTGTCTGACCGACGGCGTTGGCGCTGATGCCTACGCGATGCAATGCAGATGTGGCGTTCGGAGATGCATACCGAACTCGCGCATCAGCATCAAGAACAATTGCGCCGTCACCGACGCGAGGCGCAACGCTTGAGTCAGCCACTCTGCCCACGAATGGGAATGCACCGCGCACAATCATCTCTGCGAATCGGTCAAAGATCTCTAGGTATGTGCGCTCAAGTTCGCCTGGCTGGCGACCCGTGTGCTGCGACCATTCGCGAGTCAGCACCGCAATCACTTCACCTTCAAACTGGATTGGAATTGCCATCATCCGACAATCTTCAACAACACCTTGAATAAAGATCTCACCTTCGCAGGGCACGCCACTCTTCGTGGCGGTACCCAACAGTGGACGTTCAACGCTTGAGGTCTGTGACCCCACCCAGTCGGCCAGATACAGGGTCTGGCCAGTCGCTGCGCGCACCTGAGCCAAGACAAGCCAGTTGTCACCCTCAACGGGCACATACATCAGTAGGTCGGCAAAGCACACGTCAGCGAGCATTCCCCACTCGCTTACCAAATTGACGAGATGACCAATCTGTTCTTTCGACAGGTCTGTGTGCTGGCGCGCTAGTTCACCAATGGTTGTCATAGGCAATCCCTTCTGGGTGCCAGTCTTGCCTACCAGCCTGCGCTGGTGGTGACTTTCTTAGTCTCCGAAGCCGATACGACGTTCTGCATCAGTTGATCCGATTTCAACGTAGGCAATTTTTTCAGACGGAATTGCAATGTCTTTGCCTTTTTTGTCGGTGATCCACAAGACGTCTGATTCACCCTTGAGTGCAGCATCAACAGATGCTTTCAATGCTTTGCGGGCCTTTGAATCGTCTTCTACCTCGATGGCGATTTCACGGGGGGCTTGTGTGATTCCGATGCGAATGTCCACTGTGATGTCCTGCTTCTACTTTTGGTGATTACTAATTGTCGTATCGCGGGCGACCGGCGCCTTCACGGTACAGGTCAGACCATCTTCAAGCCTGCGCTGAAAATTTTCTTTGGCTTCATGGCCACAATTTGGGCCGCTAATGCGTGAAA